>JBOHRY010000292.1:0-2709 GCA_050732955.1 Gemmatimonadales bacterium
GGTCGCGCCGATGCCCAGGGCGAGCGTGGCGACAACGACCGCGCAGAACCCCGGGCGGCGGCGGAGCGAACGGATGGCGAGGCGGAAGCCGGACATGGCGATTCTCACGTCGGATCGGATTCCGGTAGGACTCCAGAACAGCTGAAATGGTTGCCGGCGGGTCGACCCGGCCGGTGCGAGTTACCGGCGCTTTTCGGCAAAAAACTCGCGCAGCAGGTCTCCGCACTCCGATTCCAGCACGCCACCGGTCACGGCGGCGCGATGATTCAGCGAAGGATGTCTCAGGAGATCGTGTACCGATCCGCTCATTCCCGCGCGCTCGTCCCAGGCGCCGAACACGACCCGTTCGATCTTGGTCAGCACCGCGGCTCCGGCACATTGCGCGCACGGTTCGAGGGTGACATAGAGCGTCGCGCCCGGCAGGCGATCGGATTGTTCAGCAGCGATCGCGCGCTGCAAGGCGAGCAGTTCGGCGTGCGCCGTCGGATCTCGGCGGGCGACGGTCTCATTGTGCGCGCTGCTGATGACCACCTCGCCGCGCATCACCACCGCGCCGACCGGAATTTCGCTCTTCTCGCGCGCCTGTCTCGCGAGATCGAGGGCGAGTCGGATGCCGGCGACGTCTGCATCCGATGGACTAGGCGCCGAAGGCGAGATGATCCCCTTCCAGCGTGACGTGAATGGCGTCGCCCTCGCTGTACTTCCCTTCCAGGAGCTGCATCGCGATCGGATTCTGGAGTTCTCGCTGGATCACCCGCTTGAGCGGTCGCGCACCGTAGAGTGGGTCGTAGCCCGCCTCCGCGAGCCAGATCATCGCCTCCGGACTGACCGCGAGGACCAGTCCGCGCGCGGCCACGAGGCTCCGCAAGCGGGCCAGCTGCAGCGCCACGATGTGGTCGAGGTCTTCTCGCGTCAGCGGCCGGAAGACGACCACGTCGTCGACGCGGTTCAGGAATTCCGGCCGGAAGTGCGCGCGTAGTTCGGCCAGCACCTTGGCCTCGACTTCCGGCCACCCGTCGGCATCGAGATCCTTGGTTTCCAGCAGATAGCGCGACCCGATATTGCTGGTCATGATGATGACGGTGTTCCGGAAGTCGACCACCCGGCCCTGCGAATCGGTCAGCCGGCCGTCGTCGAGCACCTGCAGCATCAGGTTGAAGACATCGGGATGCGCTTTCTCGATTTCGTCGAACAGGATCACGCAGTACGGCCGCCGGCGAACCGCCTCGGTGAGCTGGCCGCCTTCCTCGTAGCCGACGTACCCGGGAGGCGCCCCGATCATCCGGGCCACGGCGTGTTTCTCCATGTACTCCGACATATCCAGCCGGACCAGCGCACGCTCGTCGTCGAAGAGAAACTCTGCCAATGCGCGCGCCGTCTCCGTCTTGCCCACGCCGGTGGGTCCGAGGAAGATGAATGAACCGGTGGGCCGGCTGGCGTCCTGCAGGCCGGCGCGGGCGCGACGCACCGCGTTGGACACGGCGGCGAGTGCCTCCGGCTGGCCGATGACACGACGACCCAGTTCGGCCTCGAGACGCGTCAGTCGCTCGCGATCGGATTCGAGCATCTTGGTGACCGGAATGCCGGTCCACTTCGCCACCACCTGCGCGATGTCCTCGGCGCTGACTTCCTCCCGCAGGTACTTGGACGTCTTCTGGATCTCGGCCAGCTTCTGGTCTTCGCTGGCGATGGATCGCTCGAGCTCCGGAATGCGACCGTAACGGAGCTCGCCGGCTTTCTGCAAGTCGCCCGCGCGGGTGGCCTGATCCACCTCGGCGCGCAGCGATTCGAGCTGCGCCTTCATTTTCTGCACACCCTCGATGGCCTGCTTTTCGGACTGCCACCGCGCTTTCATGCCCGCGCTGTTCTCCCGCGCTTCGGCGATCTCCTGTTCCAGCGCGGTGCGCCGTTCGACGGACGCCTTGTCTTTCTCGCGCAACAGTGACTGGCGCTCGATCTCGAGCTGGAGAATGCGGCGTTCGACCTCGTCGATCTCCTGCGGCAGCGAATCGATCTCCATGCGGATACGGGAGGCCGCCTCATCGACCAGGTCGATCGCCTTGTCCGGGAGAAAGCGGTCGCCGATGTAGCGATGCGACAACGTCGCGGCGGCGACGAGCGCGTTGTCCGTGATCCGGACCCCGTGATGCACCTCGTACTTCTCCTTGAGACCGCGCAGGATGGCGATCGTGTCGTCGACGCTCGGCTCGCCGACGTATACCGGCTGGAATCGCCGCTCCAGCGCGGCGTCCTTCTCGATGTTCTGCCGGTATTCGTCGAGCGTCGTGGCCCCGACAACGTGCAGCTCGCCCCGGGCGAGTGCGGGCTTGAGAAGATTGGACGCATCGACGGCGCCTTCCGCCTTGCCGGCGCCGACCAGCGTGTGCAACTCGTCGATGAACACGATGAAGCGCCCTTCGGCATCGACCAGTTCCTTCACCACCGACTTGAGCCGCTCCTCGAATTCGCCGCGGTACTTGGCGCCGGCGAGCAACTGCCCGATGTCGAGCGCGATGATCTCCTTGTTTCGCAGCGAATCCGGGACGTCGCCGTTGACGATGCGCTGGGCCAACCCTTCGACGATGGCCGTCTTGCCGACTCCCGGCTCGCCGATCAGCACCGGATTGTTATTGGTGCGCAGTGACAGCACCTGCATCACCCGCCGGACTTCTTCATCGCGACCGAGGACCGGATCGAGCTTCCCGGAGC
>JBOHRY010000293.1:0-8945 GCA_050732955.1 Gemmatimonadales bacterium
GGCCCACCGGATTGGCGAACGGATGCTCGAGGTGATGCGTGGCTGGGAGAGTACCATCCCGATCGTGCGCGACGTCCGCGGGCGCGGGCTGATGATCGGTATGGATCTGGTGCATCCGACCACCGGCAAGTTGCTCGATCGGAATGTCACGCGCGGAATTTTCGACGCGCTGCTGGCGCGCGGAGTGCTGTCGATGCTGTACAGCCCCGAGGTGCGTATCAATCCGCCGCTGGTGATCGAAGAGGCCGATGCCCTCGAAGCGCTGGCCATCATGGAGGGGGTCCTGCGGGATGCCAGCGAACGCATCGTTTGACAAAGGCTCGGCGGTAGAGGAAGACGTCGATACCTGGTTCTTCCGTCCGCTCGGCCTGCGCATCGCACGGGCGTGCTTTCCGACGCGGCTCACTCCCGATCACGTGACCATCATGGCGCTGGTCATCGGCCTTGCCGGCGGCCATCTCTGCTTCTACAACAACGTCGGCCTCAACGCGCTCGGCGTGGCCCTGCTGGTGATTTCCGACATCTTCGACAGCGCGGATGGCCAGCTCGCCCGGATGCGCGGGACCTCGACGCGAATTGGCAAGACGCTGGATGGGATCTCCGATGGAGCGCGATTCGCCAATCTCTCGATCCACCTCATGGCGCGGCTCATCGTGGGCGGCGCGGCGTGGTGGTTGGTCATCCCGCTCGGTGTCCTTGCCGGTCTCGCCCACGCCCGACAGGCGGCGGGTGCGGATTACATCCGCCAGCTCTACCTCTATCTCGCCGGCGACGGAGGCGAGTTCGCGCTGGCCGAGGATCTGTCGGCGATGCCGGCGGCGAGCGGTTTCGAGGCGTCGCTGATCCGATTCTACCGCAACTACCTGAGCAGTCACGCCGGCATGGTGGCCGGCTCGCTCGAGCTGGTGCGTCGGCTCCGGGCGAACAACCAGCTCGACAGTGTGCGCGAAGCGTGGGCTACGGTCCAGCGCCCCGTGGTCCGTCAGTGCGCCTGGATCGGGCAGAACATCCGGTGGGCGCTGATCGGAGTCGCGGTGATTTCGGGACACCCGATTGCCTACTTCTGGATCACGCTGGTGCCGATGTCGCTGATCCTCGTTCTGCTGCGTTCGATGCATGAGCGCCACGCCGCTGCCTTCCTCGCCGAGCGCCCTTCGCGACTGGCCGCGGCAGCGTAGTGCCGCGGTATCGGGGCGCGGTCGTCGGCGCCGGCGGTGTGGCCCGCCTGGCGCACCTCCCTGCCTATCGCCAACCATCAGTCACGGGGCGGCTTGAAATAGTTGGCGCGATCGATCCCGCCGTGTCGGCGACCGAGATCGATGGCCTTCCGGTTCATGCGTCGCTCGACGCAGCGCTCGCCGCCGGTCCACTCGATTTTGTCGACGTCTGTACGCCGACGGCGACCCATCGCCCGCTGGTGCTCGACGCGCTGGCTCGCGGGCTGCACGTGTTTTGCGAGAAGCCAGTGGCGGTCACCGCCGCCAGCGCCCGCGATCTTGCCGCGGCGGCGCGCAACGCGCGTCGCGTGCTCTTCCCCTGTCACCAGTACCGGCAGAACCCCGCCTGGATCGCGCTGCGCCGGTGGATCGACTCCGGCGCCATCGGCCGGTGGCACCTGGCCGAGTTTCACGTGTACCGCGGCGAGGCGGATCGCGGCAGTGCCGGCGCCGGCGTGCCGTGGCGCGGACGCAGGAGTGACAGCCTTGGCGGTGTGCTGCTCGACCATGGTACGCATCTGCTGTATCTCCTGCTGGATGTCGGCGGCATGCCCAACTCCGTCGATGCTCACCTCGCACGCCTCGGCCATCAGAGTTACGACGTCGAGGACACCGCGCATCTGTGGCTCAACTTCGGCGATCGACTGGCGACGCTGACGCTGACATGGGCGGGGCAGGGACGCGAGAACCGGATTCGTTTCATCGGTGACCAGGGCATGGTCGAGTGGGTGGGCGGAATGCTGCGATTGGTCCGGCGCAACGGCACGACGGAGAGCCATGACTTTGCTGCGCAACTCGACAAACGCGAGTATGCTGTATGGATGAGTCGGGTGCTGAACCACTTTGCCGATGCCATGGACCGCGGCGCCGACGACGCCAGCGTGGCCGAAATCGAGCGCGTCGCCACGCTGCTGGAGGCGGCATACCGTTCCGCCGATGAGGGCTGCCGGGTCAAGCTGGGATGAACCGGTATCTTCGCCTCGGCGCATTCGTGCTGGGTGCGACGATGCTCACGGTCATCATCGTGCACAGCCATCCGGCCGTTCTCTGGCAAACGCTGCGCAGTTCGTTGTGGGTGGTAGGCCCTCTGGTGGTGCTCTGGGGCGTGGTGTACGCCTGCAACGCCCGGGCCTGGCAACTGCTCATTCCTCGCCGGCCGGCACGATTCACCTTCTGGCGCGCCTACCTCCTGTCGATCAGCTCGTTTGCGATGAACTACGCCACCCCGGTCTTTTCGCTGGGTGGCGAGCCCCTCAAGGTGAGCGGCGCCACGCCGATTCTCGGCCGACATCGCGCCGTGGGATCGGTGGTGGGGTTCCGGTTCCTCCACGCCATCTCGCACATCATCGTGTTCCTCAGTGCGATCATACCCGCCGCGATCCTGCTGCCCCACACGCCGGCAATGTTCGCGGCCCTCGCGTTCCTGACTCTCTTCTTCGCAGGCGCTGCGGCCTTTCTCCTGTCACAGCATCGCCAGGGAATCTTCGAACGCGGCGTGGCTCTGCTGGGCCGACTCGGGCCACTGCGCCGGCTCGCGGCCCGGCTGGAAAAGCATCGCGGCGTGCTGCTGGAACTCGACAACGAGCTCACCGCGATTCACGCCGTGCCGGGACATTTCAAGTGGGCGCTGGCGACTGAGGTGTCCGGCCGACTCATCTGCACCTTCGAGTACACCATCATCTTCTACGCGCTGGGACTCGGCTTTGACATGCCACGCGCCTTCGTGGTGGCGAATGTTTCCTCTGCTATCACCAATTTCCTTTTCTTCCTGCCGTTCGAGATGGGCTCGAAGGAAGGCGGCGCGTTCGTGGTCTTTGCGTGGCTGGGGCTCGACCCGAAGCTCGGAACGACGGCGGCGCTGCTCAGCCGGGTCCGGGAGCTGGCGTGGATGGCGATCGGCATCACCGCGTTGCTGATCGCCGGCGATGTCAAGACGCCCGTCAAGGAGAAGTAGCGTACCGAGCCGGGCCCGCCACAGCGCTACGCCAGGCTCAGTTGCTCTCCGCTCGGTCCGCCCCGGACCCGAGCGATCACTGCTGTCGGCGGCTCAGCGGCCGCCGCATCATGCGCCGGTTCAGGTCGTATCGGAATGGTTCCGCCGCTCAGGAGCGTGTCGATATCGGCCAGGGCGCGCTCGATGTCGCGTACGGTCTCGTATCGCATGGCCTGGCGGGCGGCGGTCTTGAGCTCGCCGGTCTTCCGGTAATGGTCCAGTCGTTGCCGCGCACCGTCGATCGTGAACTTCTCGCTGTACAGCAGGTGCTTGACCAGCATGACCAGTTCGACGTCGCGCGACTTGTAGACGCGGTTGCCCGACCGGTTCTTGGCCGGGTTGAGAAACCGGAACTGGCTTTCCCAATACCGCAGGACGTGAGGCTTGAGGTCGGTGAGGGTACACACTTCACCGATCGAGAAGAACTGCTGGGCAGGATGCGGTAGTGTCATCCCCACCGTTCCGGTTTGAGGGTGCGTTCCATGAGAGTCTGAATCGCCTCGCGCGGCGAGACGCCTTCGAAAAGGATGGCGGCGACTTGCCGCGTGATCGGCATGTCCACGCCGTGCCGGGCTGCCAGCCGTGATGCGGCGAGCGCGGTGTTTACGCCCTCGATCACGACGCGATGCGTCGCCTGAAATTCTGCCAGCGTGGTACCGGCGGCGAGTGCCACGCCGAGCTGCCGGTTGCGCGACAGCGCCCCGGTGCAGGTGAGAATGAGATCACCCATCCCCGCCAAACCCGCGAAGGTTTCCGTCCGGGCGCCGAGGGCGTGACCCAGGCGGGCGATTTCCGCGAGTCCGCGCGTGAGAAGAGCGGCGCGCGGATTACTGCCGAGTCCGAGTCCGTCGATCATTCCGGCGGCGATCGCGATGGTGTTCTTGAGCGAGCCGCCGAGCATGACGCCGGTCACATCGTCGCTGGAGTACACCCGAAAATGTGGTGTCGAGAAAAGTCGTTGGGCTTCCGAGGCTGCGGCAGCGTTCGCCGATGCGGCCACGACGGCGGTCGGCTGGCATGCCTGCACTTCCTCGGCGAAGCTTGGCCCCGACAGCGCCACGAACGGAGCATCCGGCAAGATGTCGGCGGCGACCTGACCCATCAGCTTGAGCGTTTCGGTTTCGATTCCCTTGGTGGCACACACGATCCGCGCATCGGAGCGAATGTCCGGTGCCACGCGGCCAAGCACCGTCCGCCAGGCGTGGCTTGGCACCACGGCGCAAATCACCGGAGCATCGCGAACGACCGCTCCTGCATCGGTGCTGGCTCGGAGACCAGGTGCGAGCTGCACGTCGGGCAGATAGACCGGGTTCTCGTGGTGGCGGGTGATCGCGTCGGCAACATCGGCCTCAAACGCCCAGAGCGTCACGGCGTGTCCACGTCGCACGAGGAGGTCGGCGAGGACGGTACCCCAGCTTCCAGCGCCGAGGACCGCGACGTCACTCATGGCCGTCGCCCGCGACGGTTGGTCGATGGTGACCGAAGCGAAGCTCGGTGCCGTTCCAGAGGCGCCGGATGTTGCCGCGATGCAACCAGACAATCGCCAGCGCCAGCAGAGCGAACCAGATCACCATGTCGCGGCGAACCGGCTGGATCAACCAGACAGCGACTGGCAGCGCCACGGCGGCCGCGATGCTGGCGAGCGAGACGTAGCCTGAAACTGTCAGTACCAGGCCCCAGACTCCGAGCGCCGCGGCAAAGGCCGCCGGAGCGAGCCCCAGCACCACGCCCGCGCTGGTGGCGACCCCCTTTCCCCCCTTGAATCCGAGAAAGACCGGAAAGACGTGGCCAACCACAGCCGCGATGCCGAGCCCGAGTGAGCCCACGACGCCGAGCTCGGCCCACGGTCCGATCACCGCGACAGGCAGCGCGCCCTTGAGCGCGTCGAAGAGCCCTACCGGCACCGCGATCCGCCAGCCGAGGACACGATACAGGTTGGTGGCGCCCACGTTACCACTGCCGGTGGTGCGCAGATCCTGACCGCGCAGCGCCTTGAGCACGAGCCAGGACGTCGGGATCGACCCCAGCAGGTAGCAACCCGCGGCGGCCACGATGACCCGGCCGGTCAACGCTTGCTGCCCCGGCGGTTGATGCTCAGGCGAACCGGTGCACCGGTGAATCCCCATGCCTCGCGAAATCCGCGCACGAGGTAGCGCTGGTATGATTCGGGGACTGCATCGGGGCGATTGCTCACGATCGCGATCGCCGGCGGGCTGGTGCCGATCTGCGTGGCATACAGGAGCTTGACCTCCTCGCCCTCCTTCTGCGGCGGCGCAGCGCGCGCCAGAAGGTCCTGCAGCACTCGATTCACTTCCGCGGTGGGCACCCGATGGGTCCGCGCGGCGGCGATCTCCAGCACCAGGTCGAGGACCTTGTGAACCCGCTGACCGGTAACTGCGGAGACATACACGAACGGAACGTTCTCGAGGAACGGCGCCTTGGCCGCCAGTGCGGCGCGCCCGCGTTCGGCGGTATTGGCTTCCTTCTCCTCGACCAGGTCCCACTTGTTGACGATCACCGCGAGGCCGCAACCTCGCTCCCATGCGTCGTTGGCGATCCGCAGATCCTGATTGTGCAGCCCGATCGATGCGTCCACGACCAGCAGGCAGACGTCGGCGCGACCGAGAGCGCGTTCGGTGCGGATGTTCGAGTAGAACTCGACATCGTCCTGCACCTTGGCGCCGCGGCGCAGTCCCGCGGTATCGATGAAGGTGATCTTGTGTCCGTGGTAGTTGAGGCTCGAATCAATGGCATCGCGTGTGGTACCCGCAATGGCCGTCACGACGTGCCGATCCTCGCCCATGAGCTTGTTCGCCAGCGACGACTTGCCGACGTTCGGCCGCCCGACGATCGCAACGCGGATCCGTTCGGTCCCGTCTTCTTCGGCCGAGTCGGGGAGGGCCTGCACCAACGCGTCGAGCAGATCTCCACTTCCCTGCCCGACAGCGGCTGACACGGGCCAGGGTTCGCCCAGGCCGAGGGAATAGAACGGCAATCGCGCGTCGTGTTCCTTGAGCGTGTCGAGCTTGTTCACCGCGAGCATGACGGGACGACCGGAGCGTCGCAACCGCAGCGCGATGTCTTCATCGATCGGATTGATGCCTTCGACACCGTCCACCAGCAGCAGTACGACATCGGCTTCGTCCACGGCCCGTTCGACCTGCGCACGGATTGCCCGGTCCATCGTCTCCTGGGAACCGGGCACCAGTCCGCCGGTGTCAACCACCCAGAATTCGCGGCCATTCCAGAGCGCATCGCCGAAGTGCCGATCGCGTGTGGTTCCCGCGCGATCGGAGACGATCGCCTCGCGGCCGCCCACCAGCCGGTTGAAAAGCGTGGACTTCCCGACGTTGGGACGCCCGACGATCGCCACGGTCGGCTTGTTCATGCGGCGAGCGGCTCGGCGAGTGCGTCGACGAAGGTCTTCGATGCGCGAATTGGAAATGGAGTGGCCGCGGCGAGCGCGCCGAGGCTGACGGAATCGATGAAGAGCCCGTTGTCGTTAAGCGATTCGCCGGGAATGAGCGCCAGATCGAACCGGGCAAGTTGGCCGAGCGCTGCACCGAGTGCGGTGGCCGGCAGGAGGCCGGCGGTGGTCACCCGCGGCCCGAAGAGATCATTGACGACGGGTACCAATTCGAACGCTGCACCGGTCGCCTCGGCCAAGGGAGCGATTACCATCGGAAGCAGCGGACCCATCGACATCCCCGTCAGCACGGCGATGCGCCGGCCGCGCCAACCAGAAAGCGATGGCGCACCTTCCCTGACCTGTTCCTGCAACCAGCGCACCGATCCCACGCCGTTCTCGACCTGGTCGAACGACCCGTAAGCCGACGCAGGTGGCAGCGTCAACCCGGCTCGCAGGTACAGCTCATCGGCGCCCTGTGCCCACGGTTCGCCGCGACTCGCCAGCGCCCGCTCGGCGGCGCGCTCGACCTCCAGCACGGCCGCGCGGCATTCGAGTTCCGTCGGCTCGCGGACGAGGTGGTGCTTGCTGAATTCGGTCAATCCCACTGGTACGACCGAGACCGAGAGCACGGAGGGGCCGAAGGCCCAGAGATCCTCGAGCGTCTGGCGCAGCACCGCGCCGTCGTTGACGCCGGGCGACATCACGATCTGAGTGTGGAACTCGATGCCGTGGTCGGCAAAGTGGCGGAGCTGGGGAAGCACTTCCGGAGCCTGCGGATTGCGCAGCACCCATCGGCGCACCTGTGGGTCGGTCGCATGCACCGACACGTAGAGCGGCGACAGCCGGTAGCGAATGATGCGCTCGGTGTCGTGCGGCTTGAGATTGGTCAACGTGGCGAAGTTGCCATACCGGAACGAAAGGCGATAGTCGTCGTCCCGGATGTAGAGCACGTCACGCACGCCGTCGGGATTTCCGTCCACGAAACAGAAATCACAGCGATTGGCGCAGCGACGGATGCGTGGCGGCTCGACCGCGACGCCGAGCGGCTCCTCGATCGGACGCTCGACGGCGACCTCGAATTCATCGGTGGCGTCCGGGCGTCGGTACACGAGGGAAAACTCCGGCTCGGCCGTGAGGTATTCCCAGTCGAGGAAGTCCTCGAGTTGCTCGCCGTCGACGCTGAGAAGTTCCGCGTCGGGAACGAGGCCGATCGCTTCACCGATCGAATCGGCCTGAACGCCGGTCACCTTGATCAACGCCGGCCATCCAAGTCGGAGGTCATGCCGCAATATGGCCGTATGTCCGCTTCAGGACAAGGGTTAGCTGATGTTACCTCAAGCGGATTGACATGAGCTCTCGGGACGGCCGTTGACTGAGCCGAGGATCCTGGAGTGCTGCGAGGCGGCCGGCATTTGCCGGCCGCCCAAGGGCGCGGCCTAGTTCGCCGAGGTGAACCCGGAGAAGGTGAACTGATACTGCTGCTGCTGAGCATCGTATTCGGCGTGGAATGTCCGCGGATGTGGCCCGGTCATTCCAGGGACGGCTTCGATCGGCAAGTCGAAGGAACGCTTCTCCATGAGCATTTCGCGCGTGAGCATTGGCTCCATGAAGATCGGCTTGGAGTGATAGTACCCCACCACCATGGTACCGCGGAACGTGCCGGTGCTGGCCAGGTCGGCGGCCGGTGCGGAGTGCATCCCCATTTGCGGGACGCAGAGGCCGATCATCGTGTCGACGCCGATCATCTTGGCAACATCGGGCGGTAGCGGGACATCCGGCATGCCGTAGCCCGCGGGGAGCGCGCTGGGCTTTGCGAGATCCTTGCAGTCGATCGCCATCCGTTCCGCCGACGGGATGTCGTAAAAGTGGAAATCCCAGTGCGGCGTCATGTACGCCCCTGGCGGATGGCCGCCGGCTTCCCAGTACACCGTCAGGTGGTTGATTCCGGATCTTGCGGCGACCGAGTCGGGCAGCTTGAGGTTGGCCTCCGTCGCGGGCGGCCAGGTCATCGACCCCGGTGCGGTCGGCGCGTTCTCGATACTGGCGAGCGGGACGGTGGCGCCGACATCCACCAGCGTGGTCCCTTGAGTGTGTGCCCAGGTGCAGACTTGAGCCTTGAAGACATCACCACAGTCGCCCTTGACCTCGACGATCGGCGCAGGGCCTTTGGCGCAGGAAGCAAGAATGACCGCTGATGCCGCAACGCCAGCGGCTACTCGGTACGGAAGCATCGGTTCTCCGGATGGAAAGAGGAAAACGAAGGTTAATCAAAATCGTCCGGCGCGCAGCCCATCAGAACGGAATGTCGAACGAGCCGCTGGCCACG
>JBOHRY010000294.1:0-3380 GCA_050732955.1 Gemmatimonadales bacterium
GGCCGGCTTCGGCCTCCTGCAGGATCGCCACGATCTGGGTCTCGCTGAATTTCGACTTCCGCATTGCTCCTCCAAAGAGCCGCGGAAAGTCTAACTTCTGCTGTGTCCTACGAGGGGAAGCTTACGGAGGGACACGCCCTCAGCCGCGTGCTCACACCCGGCAAGGACTCGCGCGACGACTATCTCCCGTACACCCGCAACTTCGCGACGATCGCCAGGCGGATGCGCCCCGGCGCGCCGGCGCTTGAGGCGAAGGCACTCGGCGCGTATTGGACGACGCGCATCGGCGGCAAGTCGGTCGTCGTCTTCAAGTCCGACTCGCACCTGTCGCAGGATGGTCCCAAGCTGCCGAACATCGCGGTCTGGCGACAGATCATCGACGAGGTACAACCGCAGTTGATCATCACCACGGGAACGGCCGGCGGCATCGGTACGGAAATGGAAGTCGGCGACGTGGTCGTGAGCCCGGTCGTCACCTTCGACTGTATCACCAAATTCAAGGCCAAGCCGTTTGCCCACGCGCATTACGTCAGTGCGCCGCCGAAAACCACGCACTTCGCCGCAGCCAAGCGACTCTTCAAGGCCAACGCCGGGCAGTTGCCCAGGGACAACACGCGACCACCCAGGATCGTCCAGGTGCCGGCCGCTGCGCTCAAGTCGGGAGTCCTCACCACCGATTTCTTCGGCTTCGACACCTCCGACGACCACTACGCCCTGCAGGGCCGCGGCGATGTCTCCGAGATGGGTGACGCCGTGCTCGGCCTGGTTTGCAGCGAAATGGGCGCCAAGGCGCCGCGCTGGCCTGAATTTGATGATAATTAGCGATATTATCGCCATTTGCTAAACTCGCTAATATCAGTATAATTGACCATGGATCCGGTTCGAAACCCCTTCTCCCCTGGCGCGGGCACGCCGCCCCCGGAACTAGCCGGGCGAGACGAACTCCGCGAGCGAATTCGAATCTCCCTGGAACGGGTCCGACTCGGATTGCCTACCAAGAGCGTCCTGATGGTCGGACTGCGGGGCGTTGGAAAGACCGTCCTACTTGACCGGATTCGTGACGACGCCGAGGTGGTCGGGATGCAGACATTGCGGGTGGAGGCGCCGGAGAACCGGTCGCTGCCCGCGATTCTCGCACCGCAGTTGCGCCAGGCGCTGTTGCGGCTATCCCGCGTTGCGAAAGCCAAGCAGTTGGCCACTCGGGCGCTACGCGGGCTGGCGGGGTTTGCACAAGGACTCAAGGTCAAGTTCGAAGACATCGAAGTCGGATTCGACTTCGACCCCGAGCCGGGGCTCGCGGACAACGGCGACCTGGAGCATGACCTGCAAGCGCTGTTCGAGGTCACCGGAACGGCGGTGCAACGCGCCGACTCCGTGCTCGTGATGTTCATCGACGAGCTGCAGTATGTCGCGGAACCGCAGCTCGAAGCGTTGATCACTGCGTTGCACCGCACTGCTCAGCGTCAGCTACCGGTCATCCTGGTCGGTGCCGGCCTTCCGCAGCTCCGCGGACAGATGGGCCGCGCCAAGTCCTACGCGGAGCGCCTCTTCGATTTTCCGGAGGTCGGTCCGCTCGCCAATGACGCGGCGGCGGATGCCATCGTCAAGCCGCTTGAACAGCTTTCCGTTGGAATTACAGCCGACGCAGTGCGTGAAATCGTTCGAAAAACCCGCGGCTACCCGTACATTATGCAGGAGTGGGGCAAGCATGCGTGGGACACGGCCGATACGTCACCCATTGACCTGAAGGATGTCAGACGCGCCTCCTCGACGGCCATTGCGGCGCTCGACGAGAGTTTCTTCCGGGTACGGTTCGACCGCCTGACGCCATTGGAGAAGCGATACCTGCGCGCCATGGCGGAACTGGGTCCGGGACCGCATCGGTCCGGCGATATTGCCGACCAGTTGAGGAAGCGGGTGACGGCCTTGGGGCCGACACGAAGCCAGCTGATCGGGAAAGGGATGATCTGGAGTCCCAGTCACGGTGACACCGCGTTCACTGTACCGCTCTTCGATGAGTTCATGCACCGGATCATGCCTGGCGATGCATGGCGATCGGGGTGACGGCCTCACGCATCCCTACGCCGCCTTGAACCCTTCAAACCGTTCCGTCAGGAACTCCCGGTTCGGCCCATCAACGACTGACGAAGGGCGCGGCTCGCGAGATATTCTCTCCCGGCCGCTCCATGGACAATCGGTGCATCAGGCCACCTGCGATCATCGACAGCACCGATTCGAATTCACGGCTGACCTCCCCGGTCATGTTGTGCGAACGGAAACGAGCCCGCATGGCGAAGAGGCCATACGGTACATGTTGGGGCGTGGTGCGCCAGGCGGCATGAAGACGGATCATCACGACGCCATCGAGTCGATGCCCGGGCACGAATCGATCGGCGCTCCGTACACCGATCGCGGCGGCTTGGTCGAGAGCATCGGCAAGTTCCGGCACTGTGTCGAGGCCTGGCCACGCGGCCTCTACGATCACAATTCCCTGGACGCCGACCCGGTCAAGCTGGCCGACGCCATGCTTGACACGTTCCTGCCAGCCCCGCGGCTTGTCGGAGGTGAGCCGCTTGATCGGGAGGCCGTACTTCGCGGTACGGAAAGCCAATAGGAGATCCGGCTCGGCGAACAGGACTCTGGGAAACTGGGCGATGCGTGCAATCGCGAGGCAGAGCAACTCGAATTGTGCGTCCCACGGCGCGGAGTATGCGGTCTCTGCATCGCCGGCTCGCCCCTGCACCATGAGGCGAAGGCGATCGCGAACACCCGGATCGTGCTCGATGCCGGCGCGGGACATCCAGAAGAGCGACACGATTCCGATGAACACTTCTTTGACGAATTCATGCCCCGAATCATCAAGCGAGGCGGGCGTGATCGCAGCGAGGATGTCGCTGTACTTCTCGAAGCGTGTTCCGCGGCGTGCGATACCAACGTTGGCGAGCCAGGCGACGCCCTCGTCGGCCGCGGCGCAAAGATCGTCGAGTGTCCACAGAACGGGTGTCGTCACGGCAGGTGACGCACGGTAACGATTGCGGGTGTGGCGGGCAATCGGCGAACGCGTAAAAAGGATCAGCGACGAGGCAGGACGGATCCACGTTCGTGTTGCAGCCGGTGACCCGTCCGATTCCTGCCTCTACGCCGCCCAAATCCCGTTTCGACTCATCGGCTCACCCCGCCAGTTCGAACGCCGTGGCCATGCGATCGAGTTCACGCGCCGTGAGTCCGTGTTTCTTCCCGGCCCGTCGCCACCCACGTACCACCGTCGATACCTGATCGACCACCTCGACCGCATCATCCGCCGCCAGGCCGAATTGTGATGCCACTGCCAACGCCTGGTCGATCGTCGCCGAGGTGTCACCATCTGCGTCGATCGTGGT
>JBOHRY010000295.1:0-9283 GCA_050732955.1 Gemmatimonadales bacterium
CGGTGATGCTCTGGGACCGCGGCTGGTACACTTTCGCGGGACTCGATCCCGACCCAGTGGACCGTCTTCGGGAAGGCTACGCCAAGGGTGACCTCAAGTTCGTGCTGCAGGGCAAGCGACTGCAGGGGTCGTGGGTACTGGTACGGATCCGGCGCGGGAGCCCGGACAAGCCGCAATGGCTGTTGATCAAGCACCAGGATGAGTTTGCGCGGACGGATGACGACGTTGTTGCGCGCGAACTGACGTCGGTCGCGACCCATCGCACGATGGAAGGGATCGCCAAGGGGAAATCGCGGGTGTGGGAGAGCGATTGACGTTCCCGCGACGCTCAGGCTAGCGGTGCCTCCGGGCCATCCGATCCACCTTCCGCGCGTGCCGCCCGAGATACCAGCTCGCCGCCGTCGCAACGATGGCGGCGATCCACAGTCCCCACACGGTGCTCGGGCTGAGTCCCTGCAGCACCAACAAGGCCGCGACAAGACAGAAGACCACGCCGCTCGCCGCGCCCGCCACCTTGCGCGTCGGCGAGCGTACCTGCGACTTGCGCGGAATCACCGCAATGAGGATGACGCCAATGCCCACGGCGAATACGAGCCAGCCGAGGGCGGCCACCGGACCTGAATCGAATGACATGATGCTGCGCAGTTTCACCGCTCTCGCCGGAATTGGCAAGACCGTTCACTCCACGCCTCGAACCCGGTATCGTGCCCAGTAGCCAACGATCTCAAGCACCAATAGAATCCAGCATTCCCATCCAGGTCGGAGTATGGCATGCTGAAGGTCCCGCGCCTCGCGTTGGTGCTCTTCGCAGTTGTGGTGTGCCCGCTGTCCGCACAACGCGGAGGTCGTGGCGCTGGCGGCGCGGTCCCCGTCGGGCCACCGCGATTCACCTACCTCGGCCCTGAAAACGGTGGACGGATCGCCGCAGTCGCGGGCGTTCCCGGCGATACCTCGACCTATTACTTCGGCGCGGCGACTGGCGGTATCTGGAAGACCACTGACGGGGCGCACACCTTCGCGCCGGTGTTCGACGCGCAGCCGGTGCAATCGATCGGCGCATTGGCGACCGCGCCTTCGAATCCTCGCATCGTCTGGGCGGGAACCGGCGAAGCCTGGGCGATTCGCGACGCGGACGTGATGGGGGACGGCGTCTACAAGTCCACCGACGCCGGTACCACCTGGCAACACATGGGACTCGCCGAGACCGGACGTATCGGCAAGATCGTGATTCATCCCACCAACCCGAACATCGTCTACGTCTGCGCCCTCGGCCGCGCGACCGGTCCCCAGCAGGAACGCGGCGTCTACCGCACCCTCGATGCTGGCAACACATGGACCCGCGTGCTCTTCGTCGACGAGAACACCGGCTGTTCGGGACTTTCAATCGATCCGGAAAATCCCGGGACACTCTTTGCCGGTACCTGGGAAGTGGTGATGCACACGTGGGCGATGTTCTCCGGCGGCAACGGGAGCGGCGTCTATGTCTCGCACGACAGCGGGTCCACCTGGAAGCGCATCGTCGATCCCGGACTCCCGCATTCCCCGCTCGGCAAGATTGACGTCGCGGTGGCTCCATCGAACTCATCGCGTGTCTACGCGCTGATCCAGACCGCCAACCAGGGCTCGCTCTGGCGTTCCGACGACGGCGGCGGGAAGTGGCGAGTGGTAAGCTGGGATCGCTCGCTCATCGGGCGCGCCGGATACTACATCCGCATGGAGGTCAACCCGGAGAACGACCTCGAGGTGCTGATCGCCAATTCGACCTTTCATCGCTCGGTCAACGGCGGCGAGACATTCCCGATCGCCGATCGGGGTTGCGGCGACTGTCACGACATCTGGGTCGATCCGCGGAATTCCTCCCACTGGGTCGAGACCGGCGACGGCGGCGCCGGCATTACGCGCGATCACGGCCAGCATTTCACGCAGTTTTCGCTGCCGATCGGACAGATGTATCACGTCGCGATCGACGATCGCATTCCGTACTGGGTGTACGGCAACCGGCAGGACGACGGCACCATGCGGGGACCGAGCAACTCGCCGGTGCAGGTGGCCGACGTGCCTTCCTACGCGGGAGGCGGCGGACGCGGAGGCGGGGCGGGTGGCGGGCGCGGTGCCAGAACCGGCGGAGCGGCAGCACCCGCTGCAGCCGACTCCAGTGCGAGACCCGGTGGCCGCGGTGCCGCCCCCGCGGCTGACACCGTTGCGAGCGCGGGTCCGGCCGCGCCGGATTTTGGCGCGTTCGGCGGTCGCGGTGGGCGTGGCGGCGGGGTGCCGTGGCAAGCGGGCCTGGGCGGTTGCGAGTCGGGGTTCACGCTCCCGACGCCCGGTAACCCCGACATCATCTGGGCCAGCTGTTACGGCAACACCGTAACCCGGTTCGACAACAAGGTCGGGCTGGCGCGCTCCGTGAGTCCCTGGATGCACACGCTCGACATGGAGCCCAACAAGGCGAAGTACCGCTGTCACTGGACACCGCCGCTCGCGATTGATCCGTTCGACCCCGCCACGGTGTACTACGGTTGTCAGGTCATCTTCAAGACGTCGAACGCCGGACAGAGCTGGAAGGTGATCTCCCCTGATCTCTCGACCAACGATTCCACGCACGTCGTCTCCTCCGGCGGGATCATCGGTGACAACCTCGGGCAGTTCTACGGTGAAGTGGTATTCGCCATCGCCCCGTCCGAGATCCAGAAGGGACTGATCTGGGCGGGAACCAACGACGGCAAGGTGTGGAATACCGTCGACGGCGGCAGGAAGTGGAACGACGTGACCCGCAACGTGACCGGGATGCCGCCGTGGGGAACCGTCCGCAAGATCGAGCCCTCGCGATTCGATCCCCGCACGGCGTACATGGTGGTTGACTATCACATGATGGATGACCGCAAGCCGTACATCTACAAGACCGCCGACCTCGGCAGGACCTGGACGCGAATCAGCGACGGCTTGCCACAGGATCATCCGCTCTCGTACGCACTGTCCATCGCCGAGAATCCGAATCGCAAGGGCATGCTCTTCGCCGGAACGGGGCATGCGATCTATTACACGCTTGACGACGGCGGCAGCTGGGCGCAGCTCCGCGGTGGACTCCCGGCCGCGCCGGTGACGTGGATCGTCGTGGCGAAGCGCGACCATGATGTCGTGGTGTCCACCTACGGCCGCGCCATCTATGTCATGCGCGACATCACGCAACTCGAGTCAGCCGATCGCGTTGCCGCGGGCGTTCAGGTGCATCTCTATGAGCCGCTTCCCGGGCTGCGCAATGCGCGCAGCGGCAGCGCCGCGATGGTGTACTTGCTCGCCACCGCGCCGCGGGACTCGCTCAAGGTCGAGTTCGTCGATTCGGCGGGCATCACGGTGCGGACGATGAAGTTCGTGGGCCGCGCGGGGACCAGCCGGGCAACGTGGGACCTGCGCTACGATCCGCCGCGCGAGCCGGCGCTCCGGACCACGCCACCGGACAATCCGCACATCTGGGACGAGGCGCGCTACAAGAACAAGATGACGCGACAGATCGTGCACTGGGGCATCGAAGAGCCGCAACGCGTGGGGCCGCTGGCTGCCGCCGGGAACTACACCTTCCGGCTCACCGTGGACGGACAGGTATACTCCGAGCCGTTCACCGTCACCAAGGATCCGGAGATCCCGTCAAGCGTTGCCGATCTGCAGACGTCGACCCGGACCCAGGCCCGGATTCGCGACGACATCGACACCACGGCCGGGATCATCAACGCCATCGAAATCGTGCGCAAACAGATCGAGGACGACAGGAAGTCGGACAGCGCTTCGGCGGACCTCGAGCAATCGCTGCAGGCGCTCGACCAGAAGGCCCTCGAGGTCGAAATGCGATTGCTGACCCGATCAGACCTTCACAGCGACGACAAGTGGTACGTCGAGCAGCCGAAGGTGTATCTCGACCTGATCTGGCTGTATGGTGAGGTCGGCACCGGTGCCGGTGACGTGGCCGGCGGCGCCGACTATCGACCAACGGACGCGTCGATGGGGGTGCTCTCGGAGATCGAGTCCGACCTGTCAGGCGCGAAATCGGCCTTCGCCGAGTTCCTCGCGCGGGACCTGCCGGCGTTCAACGCATCGATGGCGGGGAAGCTGCCGCCGATCACGGACAAGCTGCCGGAGAAGAAGCCGGCGCTGATACCGTAGTCCGGCTACTTGGGAGGCGGGGTGCCCCATCTCGAGACCGCGATACCACGGATGACGAGGATCACGCCGGCCGCGAGCGCTACGTGAATCCAGCCGGTGGTCGGGCGGACGACGAACTGCAGCACCGCCCAGATGCCGAGCAGGACCAGCCCGGAAATGAACTCGATCATGACTGGAAGTTATCGTCGCGGAGCATCGGCGGCCAGACGCCAATCCAGCGTCGCAACGGTGTTTGACATCGCCGGAACCGCGTCCTATACTCTCGGCGGCCCGACGAGGGCGGGGAACCACGTTATTGAGCCAACAGGTCCGATTGAAGGGCCCGCATTCCGTGTCCCACGTCACGCCCCACCCGGGGAAGACGAAAGATGTGGAGAGGGCGCCGAACATTCATCCGGGCTTCGAATAACCCTCTCCGTCCTTGGAAGGCCACTTCAACGCGGTAGCTTAGGCCATGCCGTCTGCCACCGTCGTCCGGCGGGTGCACTTCAACGCCGCCCACCGACTCCATAATCCCGCGCAGAGTGCCGAATGGAACCGGACGACCTTCGGGCCCTGCAATAATCCCAATTACCACGGGCACAACTACGAAGTCGAACTCTGCGTCGCCGGCGAGATCGATCCGGAGACCGGATACGTCGTCGACGTGGGCGTGGTGAAGCGGCTCTTCGACGAGCACGTGCACGCCGTACTCGACCATCGCAACCTCAATCTCGACGTACCGTGGTTCGCCACGCACCTGCCGTCCACCGAGAACATCGCGGTGTTCATCTGGAATCATCTTGTCGAGCGGATTCCCGCGGGCCGGCTGGAGTGCGTGCGTCTCTGGGAGACGCCGCGCAATTTCGTCGAGTACCGCGGTGACTGAACCCGCTCGCTCGCTCGCCGATCGCACACTGCTGGTGACGGGAGCGTCGCGCGGGATTGGTGCCGCCGTGGCTGCCTCTGCGGCGAGTCTTGGCGCGCGGGTGATTCGGGTTGCCCGATCGGACCTGCCCGCGCTCGACCTGGCCATCGACCTGCGTGCCGACCTGGCCGATTCGCGGGAGCGCGAGGCAGCACTTCGACAGATCACCGCCGTGCACGGCGTGCCCGATGTCATTGTCAGCAACGCCGGGAGTTTCCTGCTCGCTCCGCTGGAGGAAACCAGCGACGCGCTGCTGCGCGAGCAGCTGGCGATCAATCTCGAAGCCACGTTCGCCGTGGCGCGCCATTTCCTGCCGGCGATGCGGCAGCGCGGTACTGGCGTGCACATCATCGTGGGTAGCGTCGCGGACCATCGCCCATTTCCCGAAAATGCCGCGTATGCAGCGTCGAAATACGGCGCGCGCGGGCTGCACGAGGTGCTGGTCGAAGAGTATCGGGCCTCGGGCGTGCGCTGCTGCCTGATCTCACCGGGCCCTACCGATACCTCGGCCTGGGATCCGGTCGATCCGGACCACCATGAAGGCCTGACGCCGCGCCGCGAAATGCTCCGCCCCACTGATGTGGCGGCGGCGGTGATCTACGCCGCAACGGCTCCGCCGCATGTGCATATCGAATCCATCCGGCTGGGTCCTGCCTGATGCGTTTCGTCGCGGCACTTGGCGTCGTGATCGGGTCCGTCGGCGCCGTGAGCGTGGATGGTCAGGCCGTGTCCACCGCCGCCAGCGCGCAGCAAGTGCCGATCGCGCTCCCCGATTCCGGCGGCATGCCGACCCGGATTCTCACGTCGGCCCGGCGCTCCAACGACGACATCTGGATCGGAACCTATGGTCGCGGGATCTTCGTCCGGCCTCGCGTCGGTGGGCCACCGTCGACGTGGCGCCATCTCCACAACATCCCGGATGACTCAACCTCGCTCTCGTTCGATTTCATCAACGCCATCGCCTTCGGCCCGCGCGGTGAGATCTGGTACGGCACCGTGGGAAACGGATGGGGTCTTTCGACCGACGCCGGCAAGTCGTGGAAGAACTGGACGTTTTCAAGGCTCGGCCCGGAATGGCAATACGTTGCTCCCGACGGCATCGTCACCAGCGGAGACACCGTGATGATTGCCACCGCCGACGGATTGCAGGTCAGCACCGACGACGGTGAACACTGGGTGGCGATCGGTGACGCGGTCGGACCGGCGGCGCCGGGTCCTGCCGACACGGCGATCGAGATCCTCCCGAGCGAGTACGTCAGGAGCGTGAGTCGTCTACCGAGCGGTTGGATGGTGACACATTTGCGAGGCACCACGCGATTGAATCTCGAGGGTTGCCTTCGCCGCGCGCACGGCGACGAGAACTCCACGTGCGCGCTGGCAAGCACCACCCTGCTGCGCCGGCCCGACCCGGTCGGGATGCGGCCGGTCGCGGGGCCGGTTCCGGGCAGCGCCAAGGGTTGGTCTCCCTGGTTTGCCCGCCCGATCGCCCAGGAGGACAACGACCGGATCGACCAGACGTACCGGTGGGGATCGACGATGGGCGGCAATTTCCAGCCGCATCAAGGCGTCGAGTTCAACAACCCCGATGGAACGCCGGTCCACGCCATCGGCGACGGAACCGTCGTATACGCTGGCCGCGCGGAACAAGGGGCGCTTACTGTCGGAATCCGACAGGACACCATGCTGGCGGTCGCCGGCAAGAAGCTGTTCGTCTTTTCGGTGTACTACCACAACAGTGCATTGCTGGTGCACGTGGGTGACAGGGTGCACCGCGGTGACATCATCTCGCGCGTGGGCAACACCGGCCGCGCCACCAACGATCACATCCATCTCGAAGTGCACGCCGCACCAACCGATTCGGTGAAGCCAATCATCGATTCGCTCAACAGGTACCCGCCCTACACCACCAACCCCGAGCTGTGGATCACGCCGCTGCCGGGCACCGGAGTGATTGCCGGCACCGTGGTCGACAGTGCCGGCGCCCCGATTCCGCAGGCCCGGGTCTTCGGGATCGTGAAACCGGACCCGCGCGAGACGCCGTTCGTGTACGCCGAGACGTATGGTCCGAAGAATCGATCCCATCCGGTCTACGGCGAGCACTTCGCGGTTTCCGACGTCCCCGCCGGGACATACCATCTCTTCGTCGTAATCAAGGGGCGACGGGTGTTTCGCACGGTGGTCGTCCGGCGCGGCGCGTTGACATGGGTGCAGTTCCGTCCCTGATCCGTGCACATCGAACTGACTGATCACTTGCGGTGCCCCAAGCTGCATCCCGAAGCGTATCTCGTGCTGCTGCCAGACCGGATGGACGGAAGGCGCGTCGCCGCCGGTCACCTGGGATGTCCGGTCTGCGGCTGGAGCACCGCGTGGAGCGCGTTCGTTCCTGACTTCGGCAGCGGCTGGCGCTCTTCCCGAACGCCGTCGTTCGACGGGTCCGCTGCTCATGCCATGCTCGGCATCACCGGCCCCGGCGGCTGGATAGCGCTGGCCGGAGCCGCGGGAGCGCTGGCGCCATCACTGTCCGCATTATTGCCGGGGGTGGCACTCGTGGCTGTGAACCCGCCGGAAAATGTGGAACCGTCCGACGTCGTCAGTGTGCTGCTGAGCGACGAGTGGCCACTGAAATCGCATTCGATGCGCGGAGTAGTCCTCGGCGGTGACGCAGCGCATTGGCGCGACTCAGCGATGGCGACTGTGTTACCCGGACTGCGAACAGTGGGCGAGGGAGCGGTGCCGTCGGGATCAGGGGTTCAAGTGCTCGGCGATGCCGGAGGTGTGTGGGTCGCGACGACGCGATGATGTGTGCCGATCCTGGGGTGCCGTCCAACCGTCGGATCGGAACTCGCGCACGCTGACCAAAGATCAGCGGTCGCTTCAGGCAGCCGATCCTCATCTGGCCGGCACCACATGATCGGCCAGCTGTGATTACACACTCGCCCCCACGCCCTCACGCCCTCAGCCGCCCTGCCGCCCTTAAACGCACGAACGGCCGCCGTGCGACGAATCGCAACGACAGCCGCCGGCTATGTCCCTACCGTTGACCATAAATAGTGCAGTCCGCGTGCCACGATTGGATCGCGGTGGCGCCTTGGCCGTGTAACGCCTTGTCTGTCAATCAGTTGCGGAGCTGACGCAGGGATGGGGGACAGGGCGGTAGATGTGATCGGCGTCCCACCACAGCGTCGCCGATGTCCCACTATTCGGCGTACAGCGCGTCGATCTGTGAGCGGTAGTGTTCCTCGACGACTTTGCGCCGCACCTTCATGGTCGGCGTCAACTCACCGGACTCTACCGAGAAATCTTTCGCGAGAAAGAGGAACTTCTTCGGCATCTCGAACTGCGCGAGGTCGCGCAGGCTCTTGCGGGCCTCGCGTTCGAGCTGGTCGCGGATTCCGGGCACCGTGAGCATTTCTTCCCCGGAACGCTGGACGCCGTCGTGCGGCATCGACTGCGAAAGTGCCGTGAAATTCGGTACGAGCAGCATGATCGGATACTTGTGCTTGTCGCCCAGCATGACCGCGTTGGCGAAGAACGGATTGAGCCGGAGCAGGCCCTCGATCGGCTGTGGCGCGACGTACTTCCCGCCCGACGTCTTGATCAGGTCCTTCTTCCGGTCGGTGATCCGGAGAAAGCCCTCGGCGTCGATCTCGCCGATGTCTCCGGTGTGGAACCAGCCTTCGCGATCGATCGCTTCCGATGTGGCGTCGGGTTTGTGATAGTAGCCCTTCATCACATTCGGTCCGCGCGTGAGGATCTCGCCATCGGCCGCGATGCGGAGCTGGACACCGGGAATCGGCAGGCCGACAGTTCCCGGCTTGAGCATCTCCGGCGTGTTGAACGTCATGACCGGCGAGGTCTCGCTCAAGCCATATCCTTCGAGCAGCGTGATGCCCGCCGCGTTGAAGAAGCGGCAGATCTCCGGCGAGAGAGGCGCGCCACCGGCGAGAAGCAGCCGTACGCGACCGCCGAGGCGCTGGCGCAGCTTGCTGAACACCAGGGCATTTGCTGCGCGATACCGGACGCCGAGCCACGTCGGGACGGGCTTGTGCTGCAGTACATAGTCGAGTCGCTTGTCGCCGATTGAGCGGGCCCATTCGAAGATCCGTTGCTGAAGACCGCTGCTCTTCGTCGCTGATTCGAGCACCCGTCCATAGATCTTCTCGTAGAGCGTCGGCTCTGCCGCGTCGATGGTATGCATTACTTCGGTGAGCTCGGTTT
>JBOHRY010000296.1:0-1964 GCA_050732955.1 Gemmatimonadales bacterium
CTCCTGTGGGCATGGGTTCCACCTGCCGCAGCTCGACCTGATCGCTCATGCAGGACCTCGAGCGTTGATGATGCTGCACGCGGCGCGAAGAAAAATTCCGTCGGTGGAATTCGGACCGGGTGCTTGCCAGGCGGCGGCACCAGGACCTCCCGCGGGCCAGAGTCTGGGTGCACCCCGCCGCCGGGGCGGCGAGAGCGAATGCGGCCACGCCGAGGCGACCCTTCGCAATCAACTTCCGCATGTGCCCTTCACCGTGACCACTTTGCGGTAGAGCACCGCTCGCTCGACCTCGACGAAGCCCAGGCGCACATGGGCTTTCTGCGACACCGTGTTCCCCAGCGTCGTGTCCGAGGCCAGTTCGGATCGCCCGCGCGTGGACGCCCACGCTTCCGCCTCGGCGATGAGCCGTCCGCCGATCCCGCGCCGCCGCACATCAGGATCAACCCACCAGCCTTCGACGTATGCCACCGGCGAACTCGCGCAGCCATCGGCGATGGAACGCTCGCCGACCTCGACAAATCCGCACAGTTCACCCGCGCCGGAATCGGCGACGATCACTGCCGCATCGGCTCGGCCGAGCCATTCTTCCATCTCTGCCGAAGATTGGTCCGGCCAGAGTGCGGTCCGCATGCGCTGCCACTCACTGCGGTCGGCACCATCGTAATATCGGATCTGCATCGCATCCTCATCTATCTGTCTGGCGATGGGCATCTCGGCGGCGGCGGGTCCCGGGTTTTGTCAGCTTACAGCTGAGTCCTTTGCCGGTTCGTACCGGAACAAGCAATACGTGAAAGCCTGTCGTGCCCCGGATGGTGTGACGTGCTCCTCACGCTCACTCGCCAACATCTTGAAGCCAGCGCCGAATTCCTCGTGCAGCTGTTCACGAGAGTAGCGCCGGACTTCAAGACCGCTGCATCGCGCGGGACCATCCTCGGCGAACGTCGCAAGCAGCAGGTGACCGGATGGTCGCAGCGTGCGCCGCACCTGGTCAACATACCGCCTGCGGTCGGCTGCGGAAGTCAGAAAGTGGAATCCGGCGCGATCGTGCCAGAGATCGAAGCCGCGGGCTGGTAGCGCCACATCAAGCACACTGGCTTCCAACCAGACAATCCGATCAGCCGCACCGCCGAGTCGCTGCTGTGCGCGCGCAAGCGCCTCGGTCGAGATATCCAGCACCGTGAGTTGCTGATAGCCAAGAGCGAGCAGGCCGTCAACCAGCGTCGACGCGCCGCCACCAACGTCGAGAATGGCGGAATTCCTTGCCGGCGCAACCTCCTGCATGAGACGGAGGGACCGCGTCGCCTCGCGCTGGAACCAGCTGACCTGATCCGGAGGTTTGGTGCGATGGATCTCGTTCCAGTACGACTTCAGGTTCATCGCAGTGCAGGCCCTGTCACACGACGGACCGCGTCGCGATCCTCAGGAGTCCGTGCAGCAACGCCAGGAACGCCACGAGAAGCAATACGGCGCGGACCCAGTTCCAGTCGGCCCATTCACGCGCCGCGCGCCGCAGCACGCCTTCCTCGGGGAGATCGGCGGACTTGAACATGATCGCGAGACGCGGATAGTGATAGCTGAAGGTGATGATATCCACGACGACGAGCGCGACCAGTGCGCCCACAAATGGCCAGAATCCTCCCTGACGCCAATCGGCGACGGCAGCGGCAAGTGTCAACAACTGCGCCACAGGAGCAATCCTTCGGAAGTAATGAGCCGGCGTGGTCCGGCTGAGAAACTGGCGTGCGAGAGTGATCGATGCCGGCACGTCGCACTGGTAATTCGCGGCCATCACGACGGATTCATAGCAAGTGGCGCCCAGGAGGAGTGCCACGGCGACGAGCGCCAGAGTTGCGATTACGTGTGGAATCATCGGCGGACCTGGTATCCAGTTAGCGATGAGTCAAATGACGCTTACCACGAATCGTTCGCCAGTGCGACAACCCGGCCCTCGACACGCCATGGGC
>JBOHRY010000297.1:0-4684 GCA_050732955.1 Gemmatimonadales bacterium
TGTGTACCGCGAGCGACGAGTCAGTCCATTCGCTCGATTGCCATTCCCAGATCCGCCAGTTAAGTGCCACCGTCGCGACTCGGGCCTCTGACGACGTATTCACCGTGAGTGCCTTGCGATCGAGTGCATAGGTCAGGATCGCGATCGGCTCTCCCGATGCCGGATCCCAGAGGCGCATCAGGTCGGCCGCGACGCCGATCCGGCGCACCGGGGCGGTGGGTACCCGGCACGAACGCTGATCTACCGCGACGTGCATGCCGTTCCGGATCACGTCGAACGGACACACGGCGAACATCGGACCGTGTTGTGGCACGTCACCCTCGAAATGCGCGAGGGCGACAGGGTACGGTTCGGCGACCGAGTCAGAGCTCGCGATATGTGCGTGCACCCACGCCACGCGCGCCGAATCGTGGAGCCCCGACCAGCCGGAGTCCAGCGCTCCGCGCGCCAGCCGGCCGACATGCCACGCGGCTTCCGCCAGCGAAGCACTGTCGTTCGCGGCGGCGATGGCCTGGTCAAACAGCATCGCAGCTGCCGGGCGTTCGTCGTTGAGGAACGCGAACCAGGCACCGCGGATCAATTGCCACGTCGAATCCCGGCCGGTCGCAAGTGCCTGATGATTGCAGTAGCGCGCCGTGGTAACGTCCGATGTCAGGAATGCGAATTCGGTACAGAGGCGGAGGACGATCGGCACACTGACACCCGCATGCACCGCCGCGTACGCCAGCGTCGCGAATCCGTCGGCGTTCAGGATTGCGTTGGGCAGGCCGGGACCACCGGCGAGCTCGAACGCCAGAGTCGCGATCCCGGTGACAGCACGGCTGTCGGCTGGGTTGTCCTCGAGGAGGCGGGCCCAGGCGCGGATTGCGGGCATTGCCAGCGCCGTAGTGGCTGCAGGTTCGCCGGACGATCGGGCATACTGCAGCGATACCACGCAGGCGAATGCGTGCCAGAGCGCGGTGTCGGCAGGATCGGTGTGCAGTTTCGCAGCCAACTCTGCGCGGCGCTGCTGCAGTGCGCTGGAATCCGACGCCTCATCTGCGCGGCAGAGGGCCGAGAGCTGTTTCGTGAGTGCGTGATGATCGAGCCGCATCCCCTGAGCGGCGAGCGGTGGGACGATCAGGGTTGCAATGGTCGAAACCATCGTGACCGGTGACCAGCGAGTGCTCCGAAGAAGGGAGCCGGTCAGCCGACGCACGATTCAACCCCCCGCGATCGCGCCGATCACCAGGACCGGTTCCCGGCCCGCAGCAACTGGATCGGGGAGCGGTGCGTCCACCGAGATATGCGACAGGTCCTCGCCGCAGGCGTAAAACCGCACGAATGCGCGTCGCTGCTTCGTCTCCTGGTCGCGCAAGGTTCCGCGAAGCGCCGGATAGCGCGCCTCCACCGCATCCAGTACCGAGCGCAGCGTCACGGGGCCCGGCACCTCGAGCTGCACATCGCCTTCGATGTGGGCGAGGCTCCGGAGCGGCGACGGCAGCTCGACCGTGATCATGTCAGCGTCTGGACTTCGACCGAGAGCACGGCTGGCAGGTCACGGACAATGGCGTTCCAGCTGTCCCCGGCGTCCGCGGAAGCATAGACCTGGCCTCCGGTGGTGCCGAAGTAGACCCCGCAGCTGTCGAGTGAATCGACCGCCATCGCGTCGCGCAGCACGTTGACGTAGCAGTCCTTCTGCGGCAATCCCTTGCTGAGCGGTTCCCACTCGTTGCCGCCGGTGCGGCTCCGGAAGACGCGCAGCTTCCCGTCCGGAACGAAATGCTGGGCATCGCTCGTGATCGGCAGCACGTAGACCGTCTCGGGTTCGTGCGCGTGCACGTCGATGACGAAACCGAAATCAGTGGGCAGGTTCCCGCTCACCTCGTGCCACTGGTCGCCGGCGTTGTCGGTGCGCAGTACGTCCCAGTGCTTCTGCATGAAGAGTGTGTCCGGGCGTGAGCGATGCATCGCGATGCGATGCACGCAGTGCCCGACTTCGGCGGTGGGATCCGGAATGTATTGCGAGTGAAGTCCCTGGTTGATCGGCTTCCAGGTCTTGCCGCCATCGTCGGTCCGGAATGCACCGGCCGCCGAGATGGCGACATACATCCGCTGGTGATTGGTTGGATCGATCAGGATTGTGTGCAGATACATCCCGCCCGCGCCCGGCTGCCAGCGCGGCCCCGAACCATGTTCCCTGAGACCCTGCAGTTCGTTCCAGCTCTTGCCGCCATCGGTGCTCTTGAAGAGCGCTGCGTCCTCGACGCCGGCGTAAACCGTGTCCGGATCGGATAGCGACGGCTCGAGATGCCAGACCCGCTTGAATTCCCACGGGTGCGGCGTGCCGTCGTACCACTGATGCGTGCCGGGTACGCCGGCGTAGGTGAATTTGTTGTCCACCGTGCTCCAGGTCTTCCCGCCGTCGTCGGAGCGCTGCATCGTCTGGCCGAACCACGCGCTGCTCTGCGACGCGTAGATGCGGTTGGGGTCCACTGGCGAACCCTTGACGTGGTAGATCTCCCACCCGGCGAAGTGCGGGCCGCTGACATCCCACTTGCTGCGCTTGCCGTCGGACGTCAGGACGAATGCTCCCTTTCTGGTGCCGACAAGTACCCGCACTCCACTCATCTGTTCTCCAGGGCTTCGGGGTCTTCAAGAAAGTACGGCATCCGGCGCCCGGAGCAACCGGCGCACGACTAGGGGAGTATAATGGTCGGCGGTGTATGACCGGCCGGGCGGGTGAACGCGGTGCCGCTCGCGGTGTATCCCGGCACGAAGCCTCCATGGCTCAGGAAGAAGCGCCCGTTCTCGACACCCATGAAGCGGTCGAGCCGATCGCTCTTTCCGGTCGCGTCGTGGCTGAACGTTGCCGTGGTCAATTCCTTCCAGCTACCGTCGGCCAGACGAATCCACTGGTTGCCATACAACGCCTTGCGGCGCTGGTCACCGGTGCTCCCGCCGAAATCCTCGCTGAAGGAGTAGAGCCGTCGCAGCCCCTGACCGTCCTTCGCCGCACGGAACGACGCGATCAGCTGCCAGGCGCGCCGGTCCGGGTTGAACCAGTACCCGGTGTAGGTCGTGAAACTGCCATCCGGTTTCGCCGTGACGAAGAACTTCTGGGTCTCACCAGTCTTCCACGGGTAGACAAGGTGCGAGTGTCCCCCGGTGCCCTCGTTGCCGAACACCTCCGCCACGACGCTGTCGCCCTTGGCGACGAGCTGGGTGAAGTTCTCCGACGCGACGGTGCTGCGGTCACGAGCGGTGCTGCCGCTCGCGGCATCCCATACGGAAAAGATGATGCGCCGCTCGGTGGGGGAATTCACCTGCATGCCGAAATAGCCGCGGGCAAAGCCGCACGCCATGTAATACGTCGGTACCGGATCGATCACCGCGGTCACCTCGCTGTAGAAACCGGTGATGACGTCGTTCGAGTCGGTGGGGAAGCGGAGATGCACGCTCGCGGCGTTGCGGCGCGGATCGAGATTGAAATGCGCCGCCGCGATCGGCGCACCGTCGAGGCGCAAGGCATCCACGGCAACATCCGGAGCAGGCGTATCGTCCTGCTGCGCGAGATCGAAACGCACATAGCCCGTATCGCGGACCGTGAACGCTCCGAACGATACCGCAACCATGGCATTCGAGCCGCTGGCCGAAGCATCGCGATGCTCGGTGCCGACGGTGAGCCGGAACCGGATCGGCGCACCGCGTGGGACCATCATGTCGATCGTGGTGCGGACCGTTCCTGTCACGGCAAAGTGTCCGTACCACGCGATGCGCGCGTGCGGATGAACGAACGGAGTCACGGGCCGGTCGGGCGAGACGTCGATGACGTCAGGATCGGGCGCGAGGTAGGCGGTGTACGCGGGTACCCGCAACTCGACGGGAGTGGCCGGAGCCGTCCGGACGAGCATGGCGGCGAGGAAGGCGATCACGATCACGTTCAACGGTCCACGTGCATCACGGTCATCATTCCCGATCCGAGGTGCTCGGCGATATGGCAATGCAGCATCCAGTCGCCCGGGTTGGATGCGTCGATCAACACGTCCACCGTCGATCCCACCGGAATCAGTACCGTGTCCTTCCAGACGAGATTGGTGGTGCGCACGCCGTCACGCGATACGACAAGCATCCGCTGCCCGTGCAGGTGAATCGGGTGCTGCATCGGGTGGAACGACTTGGGATCGTTGAAGAGCCGGAGCTTGACGACGCTACCCGCCTTCACGTGCCAGTCGATGGACTCGTTTTCCTTGCCGGTCGCGTCATCGCGGAGTATCCACCGTACCTGCTTGCCCGTGGACAGCCAGTTCATCTCGGGCATCCCGTCCACCCATTCGATCGGGTGATAGTACGCCGTGTCGATGCTCATGAATTGCACCGTCAGCAACGGCAACGCGGACGTTGCTACGGTGAGCGTGAATCGCTTGTCCGGCTCACGGTCGAAGTACGGCCGGTATTTCGCGATATCGGCGGTCACCGCGGCGTTGGTGCGGAGCTGCGTGAAATCCTGCCCATATTCGGGCGCCGCCGGCGTGTCGCTCACGGTGATCCACCCCAGCGTATCGACCTGCGCCTCGAACTCACCCTTGTAGTGATCGATCGCCTGGATCGCATTCACCAGCGGAAATCGTCCCGGGCGATCGAACCGTGCCTCGATCACGTACCGCTCCGCGGGGGAGAGTGGCACACTGACGACGCGTTCTTC
>JBOHRY010000298.1:0-11143 GCA_050732955.1 Gemmatimonadales bacterium
TGGGATCTACCACTCGATCTACGACGACTTCTCGTGGTATACCCGGTTCAGCGACACCGCGTTCGTGTACGAGCGAGCACTGGCGCAGACCGTCGGCACCGCGGTGCTGCGTCTCGCCGACGCCGAACTTCTCCCTTTCGAGTACGGCGATCTGGCGGAAACGGTGCGAGGCTATGTCGCCGACCTGAAGCGCCTGGCCGATGGCCACGCAGAGTCGGCGCGCGAGCGCAACGCCGAACTCAAGGAAGGCGTTTTCGCTGCAACGAGTGATCCGCGCGACCCGACCATCGCACCACCCGCAGATACTGTTCCGCCCCACATCAACTTCGCACCGCTCGACAACGGCGCCGATGCCCTGACCGCCAGCGCGGAGCGACTCACGGCGGCAACCGCAAAGGCGTGGGCCGCCGGGTCGATCGCGACCGACAAGTTGAAGCGCGTCAACGCCATCCTGATCCAGAGCGAGCGGCTGCTGACTGATTCGCGCGGCCTCCCCGGTCGCGAATGGTACGTGCACCTGCTGTACGCGCCGGGGTACTACACCGGATACGGCGTGAAGACCGTCCCGGCCGTCCGTGAAGCGATCGAGCGGGGAAGGTTCGCCGAGCTTGATGACGACGTATCGCGAGTCGCCGCCGCGCTGCTGGCCGAGGCAGCGCTGCTGGACAAGGCGTCGGCGGAGCTGGAAAGTGGCGGGTGACGCTGACCGCCGCGGTGCGGAGGCGGCACCGCTGCCTCAGCAGGCTTCTTTGGCTCCTGGTGACCGCTTCGTTCGCTGCCGCCCCGTTGCACGCCCAGGCATCACCGTTCATTCCCCTCGACGATCCACGCATGCCGCTGATCGATCACCTGATCGCTCGTGGCGACATTCGCGACCCCACGCCACTCATTCGTCCGATCCGCCGCGCCGATGTCGTGCGGGCGATCGACGCCGCGCGGCTCGACACCACCACCGTCGTGGGACGGCTGGCGCTACGCCTGCGGCGCGAGTTTTCCGATCCTCCGGCCGAGTCGTGGGGCGCGATTGCTCCGCGCGGAGGCGTGCAGGGGTATAGTCACGCGCGCCGCGACCTCCTCGAACCCGGCGGCGATGGCGGCGTCACGGGCTATGCAGAATCGGAGTTCAGCGCCGTCTTCGGGCCGCTGGCACTGGTGAGTCGCCCGGCCGCCGAAAATCGACTCGACCGCGACCCTGACTGGGTCGCCGACTCGGCGCAGCGGCAGAAACACACGGCGTACCGGTTCATCGACGCGTACATCAGCGCACAATTCCGACTCGGCACCGTGCAGTTCGGTCAGATCGATCGCAACTGGGGGCCGGTCGGGTTGCCCGGACTCGGGCTCAGCAACTACGGCTATCCGCGGACCGACCTCTCGCTCGAGCTTGGCCCGCCCGGTTTCCGGATCCGGACAATCGGCACGCAACTGGACGATGAGCGCGACGCCGACAGCAATGTCGTGCATCGGTATTTCGTGACGCATCGCCTCGACGTGCGGGTGCGCTCGAACCTGACGCTTGCGATCTGGGAGAACTCGGTCACTGCGGGGCGCGATCTCCAGTTTTCGCCGGCGAACCAGAATCCCCTGCTTCTCTATTCGTTCGCGGCGCAATTCGGCCGGAGCGGCAATTCCAATTCGCTCCTGGGAGGCGACGGACACTGGCGAGTCTCCCGCTCACTGCTGCTGGAAGCGCAAGCCGCGATTGATGACTGGCGTTTCGGCCTCAATCGCTCGGCGGGTGAAACGCCGCGCCCGAATCGCTGGGGTCTTTCGGTCACGGCGTCTGGCCCGCTGGGCGCGACACTCGCCTGGCGCGGCGCATACACGATGGTGTCGAGCCTCGCGTTTCACACCGCCAATCCGGCGGAGAACTTCACCGATGGCGGCGTGGGAATTGGAAGGAACTTTCCAGATAACGGGCTGCTGTCGCTCACCGTCATGGTGCCGGTGCGCGAGCGCTGGCTGCTCACGCCGGAAGCGGACATCCAGGTCCAGGGTGAAGGCCGCCTCGATCAGCCATTTCCCGAGGGCGCCGCGCTGACCGCGACACCGGAATGGTTGATCGGCACGGTGGCGACCACGTGGCGACTGGCGATCGGCGTCAGCGGACAACCTGGCCCGATCGGATTGAGTGCCGTCGCGGGATTTCACCACATCACGAACGCCGGGAATCAAGCCGGGGTGACGCTCAACCGCTTCGAAGGCAGGGTCACCGCGACCATCGGATTCCGCACCAGTCACGGACTGCCAAGCAGTTGAGCACCGACGTGCGCCCGGATTTCTTGACCGCGCCCGAGCGGACGGGCATCTTCCCGCCAATGGCCCCCTCCCGGTACACCGGCCTCGCTGCATCGTGGCTTCTTGTCCTGATCCTCTCGCTGGGAATTGGCGCTGCGTCAGCGCAGGTGCCGACGCCGGCGCAGGCGAGACAGGCGCTCGAGGCGCGCCCCGATCTCGCGTCGCGGCTCCGGGAGCGCATCGCCGCCTCGGGGCTGACTCCTGAACAGGTGCGTGCGCGCCTTCGCTCGGCGGGCTATCCCGACAGCCTGCTCGACAATTACCTCACCGGCGCCGACACCACGAAGAGAATCGAGCCGAGCGCGCGGGTGTTCGATGCAGTTCGGACGCTCGGAGTTGCGACGCTGCCCGAATTGGACTCGATGCCGGCTGACACCATCGCCGTTGTCGCGGATACCGGCGCGCGGCGCACGATCGCCGCACCGGCCGCTCCGCCGACGTTGACGCTCTTTGGCATCGACGTCTTCCGGCGAACCAGCACGCAATTCCAGCCGCTGCAGAGCGGCCCGGTCGATGCGAACTACCGCCTCGGTCCAGGTGATGTGCTGGTACTCATCCTGACCGGCGACGTCGAGCTGGCGCACACCCTCGAAGTCAGTCGCGAGGGTTTCATCGTGATTCCGCAAGTCGGACAGCTGTACGTGGCCAATCTGAAGCTTTCCCAGCTCGAAGATCTGCTGTACGATCGCCTGCACCGCGTGTACTCGGGTGTGCGGCGCGATGCCAGCGCCACCACGCGATTCCAGGTGACCGTCGCCCGGCTCCGTACCAGCCAGCTCTATGTTGTGGGCGATGTCGCGCGACCCGGTTCCTACCAGGTGTCGGCGGCGGGCACGGTGCTCACCGCATTGTACGCCGCGGGCGGCCCCACCGAGACCGGCAACTTTCGCCGGGTCGAGATACATCGCGGCGGGACGCTGGTCGACTCACTCGACCTGTACGACTACCTCTTGCGCGGCAACAATTCGCACGACATCCGCCTGGAGACCGGTGATGTGATCTTCGTGCCGGTAAACGGCAGCCGGATCACGCTCGCTGGGCGAGTGACCCGCCCGGCGATTTACGAGCTCAAGCCGGGCGAGACGCTCCGCGACGTGATCCAGTTCGCCGGTGGGTTCCAACCCGACGCGTTGCGCCGGCGGGTGCAGATCGTCCGGATCGTCCCGCCGTCCGCCCGCACCACGGACGGGAAGGATCGCATGGTGATCGACCTGGCGGCGGATCAATTCGCCGCTGGCTCCGTGCCCGCGTTCCCGATGATGCCCGGCGACTCGGTCACGGTGTTCGCCGTGGCGCCGCGTCAACGCGATTTCGTCACCGTCACCGGCGATGTCTGGGTCTCCGGCCGCATCGGGTATTCCACCGGCATGACGCTTTCGCGCGCGCTGCAACTGGCGGGTGGCCCCAAGCCGGACTTCTATCAGGGACAAGTGCTCGTCTCGCGCCTGCTGCCGGACTCGACTCGAGTACAACTTCGCACGGCCTTTCGCGACAGCACCGGCGCGTTGATGCAGGACATGCCACTCGAGGATCAGGACGAAATCCAGGTCTTCTCGCGCAGTGACTTCCGTCCGGAGCGCTACGTGGCGATCACGGGAGCGGTCCGGATGCCGGGCCGGCTGCCGTATCGTGACGGCATGACGCTGAGAGACGCAATCCTGCAGGTGAAAGGACTCGCCGAAGACGCCGATCTCGATCAGGCCGAGATCGCGCGCCTTCCTGCCGTACGGACGGGCGGTGAGCTCGCGACGACGGTCCGGGTGCCGCTGGATTCGAGTTACCTCTTCGAGCGAGCACCGGACGGCAGGTATCTCGGTCCGCCGGGGTTGCCGGCGCGGGCGAATGGCGCTCCGGAAGTGCCACTGCAGCCGTATGACAACGTCCTGATACTCCGCCAGCCCGGCTGGGAATTGCAGCGAACGGTGACGATCACCGGACAGGTCCGCTTTCCGGGCAGCTACTCGCTCCGCACCCGAACGGAGCGAATCACCGACCTGCTCAGGCGCGCGGGCGGACTCCTCCCGACCGCGTATGCAGCGGGTGTGGAGTTCTATCGCCCCAAGGACCGGCACGGGCGTGTCGGAATCGACCTGCCGCGTGTTCTCGCCGACAGCAACTTTCGCGACAACTTCATTCTCTTCGGCGGGGACTCGATCTTCATTCCGGAGTACAACCCGGTCGTGCAGGTCGCGGGCGCCGTCAACGCGCCGGTAGCGGTCGCGTACGCCAGGGGGCGGGATATCGATTACTACGTGGCGGCGGCCGGTGGATTCGCGCGCAATGGCGACGCGGGCCGCGCCTATGTCACTCAGCCGAGCGGCAAGCTGGAATCGGTCAAGAGGCGGTTTCTCTTTCCGGATTACCGCCCAGATCCGCTCCCCGGCGCTCGCGTCTTTGTTCCGGAGAAGGTCGACAACCCCAATCACAACACCCTGTCGCTCCTCACCACGCTCGCTTCAGTTCTCGCGAGCCTGGCGACCATCACCATCGTCGCCGTCAAGAAATAACGTCGACCGTCGGGACGACTCCCGGCTCTGAAGGCTGGTAGTCGGCCACCAGAAGTTGGAGCATCCCGCGCAACACCGCGTCCGATGCGCCCTGGCTCGCCGCGGCAATCAGTTCGTCCACCAGCGGGTTCAGTTCACCGGATACATCGGCTCGCTTCGCCTGCATCACCTTGGGGTGCGCAGTCGGCATCGCGTGTTGTGCGCTGAAGAAGAGCTCTTCGTGGAGCTTTTCGCCCGGTCGGATTCCAGTGTACCGGATCTCGACGTCCCGCTCGAGTTCCTTCCCGGAAAGCCGGATCAGGTCGCCGACCAGGTCCACGATGCGCAGTGGTTCGCCCATGTCGAGCACGAAGATCTCGCCCCCGGCGCCCAGCGTAGCGGCCTGGAGCACGAGCTGCACGGATTCCGGAATCGTCATGAAATAGCGGCGCATCGCCGGATGGGTCACCGTGACCGGCCCGCCCGCGGCAATCTGCCGCAACACGGCCGGGACGACGCTGCTCCGCGAGCCCAGGACGTTGCCGAAGCGCACCGACACGAAGTTTCGCCGTTGCTCTTCCGCGATCTGCTGGACGATCTGCTCGGCGACCCGCTTGGTGGCGCCCATGATGCTCGCGGGGCGCACCGCCTTGTCGGTCGAAATGAACACCAGGCGCTCCACGTCGTGCTCGGCGGCGAGTTCCACCACGTTGCGCGTGCCGAACACGTTGTTGCTGATCGCTTCGGGAATGTTGCATTCCATCAGCGGCACATGCTTGTGTGCGGCGGCGTGAAGGATGGCCACCGGTTCGAACGCCGCGAAGATCCGGCTCAGGCGAGGCCGATCGCGAATGTCCGCGATCACCGGGTCAAAGCGGACCCCCGGATAGCGTGCCTCCAGCTCGTGCAACGCATCGAAAATGGAGTTCTCGCCACGGCCGAGCAGCACGATCCTCGCCGGCTCAAGCTCGGCCAACTGCCGGCAGAGTTCGCCGCCGATCGACCCGCCGGCACCCGTCACCAGCACGGTGCGTCCCGCGACGAGCCGCTGCATCGGCGCGAGATCGGTGGTCACCGGTTCGCGGCGCAGGAGATCCTGGATCTCCACTTGCCGGAGCGTGCTCACGGTCACGCGGCCGGAAATGATGTCGAACATCCCGGGCACGGTTCGCGTCCGGATCCGGACCGCTCCGGCTGCCGCGACCAGATCGCGAATCACCTGACCCGGGGCCCGGGGCATCGCAATGATCAGTTCGTCGATCTGTTCGTTGGCGGCGATCTCGCCCAGTGCGCCAAGCGGGCCGAGCACCGGCAGACCCAGCAGGTGATTCCCGAGCTTGGCGGGGTTGTCGTCGAGGAAGCCGACCGGAATCAGGTCGAGTTGCGGGTTGGTGTGCAATTCCTTCACGATCATCGCACCGGCCGCACCCGCCCCTGCTACCAGCACCCGCACCGCCGATTCACGGCGTTCGGCACGCCGGCGGCCGGCAAGGAGCCGGAGCGCAACCCGCGGCAATGTCACCAGCGCCGTCGTCAGCAACGCGTCGAGAAAGAGCACTGAAATTGGAACTCGCACTCCACCCGCCAGACGCAAGCCGGGGATCACCAGCGCTCCCACAATGAAGGCGAGCACGCTGCTCCACACTGCCGCCTGAAGTATGCTGGCCACCTCGTGCACGCTGGCGTACCGCCAGAGCCTGCGATAGAGCCCGGTGCGCACGAACACCAGGATCTTGAGCGGCAACACCAGCAACACATACCAACCCGCGAGTTGCGCGCCGGTGGTTCCCCAGTCAAAGCCTTCGAAGCGGATGACGAACGCGAGCAACGCGGCAACCGGCACCAGCACGAGATCGAATGCCAGGAAGTAGCGGTTCCGGAGTACCGGATCCGGTCGGCGCCAGGAAGGAACGGTCAGCAGGGGCATCATGCGCCGGGCGGGAGGGCCGCGGTCAGCGGTTCGGTGCGCCGCGCCACCGACACGAGTACTGCTCCACCATCGAGTTGGCGGACCAGCCGGGACACACCTGCCAGCGCTCGACGGCGCGACGCGGCGTTCAGCAGCGTGAGATACAGCAAATATAGATCGGTTCGCGTGCTCATTCCGCGCTGCAGGTAGAGCAACCCCAGCCGGGATTTCCAGGGTCGGATCACCTGATCGTAGGTCCGGTCAGGATGGTCGCTTCCCTGAAGCACGGCTCCTTCATCGGCAAAGACGATCGATGCAAGATCAGTGAGGCCTGGTCTCACCGACAACAGCTCGCGCTCCTGTTCGGTATATCGGGCAACTTCCGGCAGGACCTGCGGCCGCGGACCCACCAGACTCATGTCACCGGCCAGGACATTCCACAGCTGGACCAGTTCGTCGAGCTTGAGACGACGCACCCAGCGCCCGACGCGCGTGATGCGCGGGTCGTCGCCTGCCGTCGACAGCACGCCGGAACGGTCGGCGCCGTGCCGCATGGAACGGAGCTTCACCATCCGGAACGGCGCGCCACCCCGCCCCGCACGCGTCGAGAGATACAACGGCGAGTGACGGTCTTCGAGCCAGATCGCGAACATCGCGGGGACGAGGACCATACTGCCGATCACCAATCCGACCGATGCCAGCGCGACGTCAAGCGTCCGTTTCATCGCCGCACTACGGTCCGCAGCTGAGATCGGTCGTGCGCTCGCCCGCTGACCATCGCGCGGACGTTCCGGACGATCGACGCGAAGTCGATGCCGGCGCATCGCCGGAGATAGTCCTGCGAACCCGCGGCGCCGGCAAAACCATGCGCGCCAAGTCGCTGGAACGCGCGCGGTGTCACGCCGGCATCGAGACACGATTCCGCCACCGCGCTGCCGAGTCCACCGGCCAGCACATGTTCCTCGATGGTGATCAATCCACCGGTCTCGCGGCACGCCGCAAGAATGGCGTCAGCATCGAAGGGACGAAGCGCGTGGATACTCAGCACCCGCGCGGCGATACCCTCCACCGCGAGGATGTCGGCCGCCGCCAGGGCCTCGCCCAGAATGCCGCCGGTACTCACCAGCGTCACGTCGCTGCCGTCGCGCAATGTGCGCGCCTTGCCGAGTGCGAATTGTTCCCCTGCCCGGCGGGTGCTGGCCAGCCCTGACCGATCCAGCCGCAGGTAGCACACGCCTGGGGTGGCAGCGAGAGTTGCAGTCAACTCGGCCGCCTCCCACGCGCATCCTGGCGCCGTGACGGTGATTCCCGGGATGGCCCGAAGTACCGCCAGGTCCTCGGTCGCGTGGTGCGACATGCCCAGGGGGCCGTAGCTGAAGCCGCCGCCGATGGAGACCACCTTGACGTTGGCGTCATGGTACGCGGCGTCGTTGCGAAGCTGCTCCAGACAGCGCAGCGTCGGAAAGTTCGCAATCGAGTAGGTGAACACCACCCGACCATCGAGTGCCAGGCCGGTCGCGATTCCGGTCATGTTGGCTTCCGCGACACCGGCATTGAGAACCTGCCTGGGATATGAGTCGGCGAATCCGGTCAATACTCCGAACCCCAGGTCCGCCGTCACGAGGAAGATCCGGGAATCGTGCGCGGCGAGCTCCGTCAGCCGAGCCACGAACGCTTCCCTCACGATGCCTCGAGCTCCGCCAATGCCCGCACGAACTCCTGCCCCTGAGCACTGCGGTAGTGCCAGAGAACGGAGTCCTCCATGAACGACACGCCCTTCCCCTTGGTGGTGTTCGCCAGCACCACCAGCGGTTGCCTCGAAGTCGAAGCAGCGTTGCTCAGTGCGCGGTAGATCGCATCGTGATCGTGTCCATCAACTTCCACAGCCGTCCAGCCAAACGCCCGCCACTTTTCGGCGAACGGCTCCAGCTCGAGCGTCGCGGCAACCGATCCCAGGCTCTGCAACCGGTTGTAGTCGATGATCGCGACCAGTTTCTCCAGGTGATGATGCCCGGCGAAGAGAATCGCTTCCCACGTCGATCCCTCGTCACATTCGCCGTCACTCAGCAGGACGAAGACGCGGTGCTGCCGCGCATCGAGCATCGCGCCATAAGCCATCCCCGCGCCCACCGACAGGCCGTGTCCGAGTGATCCGGTCGAGAGTTCGACGCCCGGAACTCCTCGGTGCGCGAGGTGACCAACCAGCGGCGAACCATCCTGGCAGTACCGCCCGAGTGACTCGATCGGAAAGAATCCCGACTCGGCAAGCACGGCGTAGATCGCGACGCCCGCGTGGCCCTTGCTGATGATGAATCGATCGCGCGCATTCCACGCCGGGTCGTCCGGTTTGATGCGCAGCACGCCTTGATAGAGCACCGCGACGATGTCGGCGATCGACAGCGCCGAGGCGATATGGGAGCTCTGAGCCGCAGTGGTCATCCGCAGCGAATGGATCCGGATGCGCCTGGCCAGCGACCGCGACGCGGCAGGATCGAATGGCGGCCGTTCCGCTAGCACGCGTAGAACTCGCGAATCGCGCCGCACACGGCGTCGACGTCGTCATCCGCCAGCGTGGTGTTGAGTGGCAGCATCAGCACGCGAGTAAAGATCCGGTCGGTCACCGGGAGCTTCGCAGACAATCCGAGGGATGCGAACTGGTGGATCGCCTTGCCGCCCCACGGCAACATGGTGCCCACCCCGCGACTTCGAAGGAATTCGCGCAGTTCATCCCGCCGCTCCGCCTCGATTTCGTAATTCTGGAAGACGTCGTAATGCACGGCATCGGCATCGGGCGGCGGCGGCAGCACCAGCCCACGCACATCGGCGAGTTGGCGGTGATATTGCCCGGCGAGCTCGCGGCGGCGTGCAATCGCCGCATCGTGGCCATCAAATTGAAGATCGAGCACCGCAGCCTGCAGATTGTCGAGCCGGGAATTGCCGCCCCACAGTTCGACCTCGCCATCGGCGTTCCGCCCGTGATCCCGGTGAAGCCGGATCAGCCGGGCCAGGTCATCGTCGTCGGTGACCACCGCGCCTCCGTCGCCCAGAGCGCCGAGGATCTTCGCCGGATAAAAACTGAAGACCCCCGCCCGGCCGAACGTGCCGGCCAGGCGGTTATGGAAACGGGAACCGAGGGCCTGCGCTGCATCTTCGACGATCTGCAACCGGTGCCGTGCAGCGCTCTCCCCGATCGCATCCATTGCTGCGGTGCGTCCGTTGAGATGCACCGGCATCACGAAGCGGGTCCGTCGGGTAATGGCAGCTGCGACGGCGACGGGATCCACCAAGTGGTCGGCGCCGCATTCGATCAGCACCGGCACTCCGCCGGCCATCACCACCGCCGCCGCGGAAGCTACCATCGTGTGTGACGGGAGGATCGCTTCGTCGCCGGCGCGGAGTCCCAAGGCGCGAAATACCATGGTAAGGCCGTCGGTGGCATTTCCGACGCCGATGGCATGACGCACACCCAGATACGTGGCGAGTCGAACCTCGAAGCGCTCCAGATCCTGCTGCATGATGAACGCGCCGCGCCGCACGACGTCGCGGATCACCGCTACGAGCTGTTCTTCGTGGCGGGCGAAGACCTCCCGGTAATTGAAAAAGGGGATGGTGCGGGAAGCCTGCGCCGAAGTCATCCGGATCCTCGTCCAGAAGAGTCGCCGGACCGGCAGCAGCGCGCGCTCAGGTCCCGCGTTACCATTGAGGCGGAACGCTAGCGGCCCGCGTTGGCGCATTCAAGACTGGACACGCTATCCCTCCGCGCATCGAGGATCTCACCGAAACCAGCGGCGTTCCGGTCACTACCGAAGCCGCCCGGATGATGTACACCCGGTACGCCGTCGCCGCCGATCTGGGCGCCGGTCGGCGCGTGCTCGAGCTTGGTTGCGGCGCCGGCAACGGGCTCGGGCTGGTGAATGCGCGGGCGCGACACCTGGTGGCCGCCGATCGCTCCGCGTTACTCCTCAAGCAGGCCCGACAGCAGTTTCGCTCGCGGGTTCCGCTGGTCCGGCTCGATGCCGCATCGCTGCCGTTTCGCGACGCGGCCTTCGACGTGGTGATCTGCTTCGAGGCGACCTACTACTTCGCCGACGCCGCCGCCGTGTTCAACGCCATCGCGCGCGTACTGATACCCGGAGGCACGGTGCTCTTCGTCAACGCCAATCCGGAGCGGCTGGATTTTATACCTAGCCAGCTAAGTATCGCGTATCATTCTGCCGCCGCGTTCCTCTCGGTATTGACAGCCCACGGATTTGATGTCGTGGTGCAGGGAGCATTTCCGGTCGATCCGGTGAAGGCCGGACCGATCGCCCGTGCCCGCGCAGTGGCGGCGACGGTCGCACGCCGCCTGCTCGTACGTGTCGGCCTCGTACCGCGAACGTTGCGAGGTCGAGCCAGACTCAAGCGACTCATCGGAAGGCAACTTCCGCTTCCACCCGAACTGCCGCCGCAC
>JBOHRY010000299.1:0-5252 GCA_050732955.1 Gemmatimonadales bacterium
AGTGAGTCCTTGCCATCGGTACGACAATGATACGGACGCCGCTCGCGAGATTCGCTGACGCCGGTGGATTCGGTCCGGTATACATGAGCACGACATCGACGCTCCAACCGCGCTGGGTAAGCGCCTCGGCAACCAGCCGCGCATAGGTAGCCACTCCGGTGCCAGTATTCGCGAACTCCGGGAAGCTCGGCGTAAGCAGCGCATAGCGTCGCCGGGGGGAAGCCGGCGCCCGCTGCGGCGGCAACGGCGGTCCCATCATGACCGGTCCCTCGGGCGTCGTCAGCACGACGACATGGACGGTGCAAGTTCTGCGCCTGCATGCCCGCCGGCGCTGCCGCCCATCCTCCGCTCACCGCACGGCGGCTCCGGTCGTGCAGCCTATCCCGGAGCGGTGGCAAGCACCGCCAGAACTCGCGCCATCTCGCCCGCAGTGTTGAACACATGCGGGCTCAGGCGGATCGATCCTTCGCGCAGCGAACAATGCACCCCGTGCTGTTGCAATTGCCCGAAGGCCGCAGCGACGTCACCACGCGGCCGGATGCAGGTGATCGCCGACGCATGAGCCCCCAGGGGCGAGGTGATCTGTCCGCCGAGTGCCTGGACACCGTCGATCAGCGGCGCCAGCAGTGCGTCAAGTTGCGAGTGCACCTCCGCCACGCCGATTCCGAGCAGCAGTTCGAGCGAGGCAACCATCGCGGCAAAATCCTGCACCGGGAAAGTGAGCAGCTCGAATCGCCTCGCGTCGGGCCAGGGATCCGGATTGTAGGACGTGAGACTGGTGTAGTCGTCGCTCCCTTGAAAGGCTGCCCATCCGGCAAATGTCGGCTGCAGCTCACGGCAGAGTTCCCGCCGCGCGTAGAGGAAGCCGGTTCCCCACGGCGACAGCAGCCACTTCTGCGCTCCGCACGCGAGAAAATCAACCGGCGTCCGCTTGACGTCGATCGGCAGGTGGCCCACCGCCTGGATCGCGTCGACCACCAGCCACCGACCCAGCTCCCGCGTTGCGCGCGAGAGTGCGTCGAGATCGACGGTGTAGCCATTGCTGAACTGCGTCAGCGAAACGGTGACCGCACGCACTCGCGGGTCGCGAAGCCGCTCGTGCATCCGCGCCTCGTCCGGCCAGCCCGCGCTGGTTACCGGGATCCGTTCGAGCGTGACGCCCCGGTCCGCCAGCCGCATCCACGGATAGATGTTGGCAGGAAATTCCTTGTCGAATGTCAGCACCACATCGCCCGCCGTGAGCGGCAACGCGCGCGCGGCGATATTGAGCCCGGTCGTGGTATTAGGCATCAGCGCAATTTCGTCTTCGTCGGCGTTGATCAGGCGGCCCGACATCCAGCGCGCAGCCGTCAGGATGGCGTTGATTCGTTCGATCGGCCAGAGACCGGGACGGGCACGGTCGCGATTGCACGCTGCCAGCACCGCGACGCTCCGCGCCGGCAGCGGTCCGACACTCGCGGCATTGAGGAAGATCCCCGCATCATTGAGCGCGGCGAATTCCGTCTGTCGAAGAGTTTCGAAGGGGCTGGCAGTCACCGGCATGGCTGGAAAACTACTGCTTCGGCCGCATCACGAACGGGTGCGCGACAACGGATCGAGCGCTTCGCGCAGGCCGTCGCCCACGAGATTGAACCCCAGCACCGCCATCCCCACGGCCAGCCCCGGCGCCACGGAGACCCACGGCGCCACGCGAATCAGGTCGCGCCCCTCGGCGACCATCGCGCCCCAACTCGGCGTCGGCGGCTGCGCGCCGAGACCGACGAACGACAGCGCGGCTTCGGCCATGATGGCGCCGGCGATGCCGAGCGTGGCCGTGATGATGACGATGGCTCGCACATTGGGAATCAGGTGCCGGACCATGATCCATCGATCTCGCGCACCGAGCGCGCGAGCCGCGATGACGTATTCGCTTCGCGCCAGGACCAGCACCTGCGAACGCACCAGACGAGCCATTCCGGCCCAGCCGACAGCGCCGATCACCACGAATATCAGCGGCAGCGACGGCCTGATCGCCGCCGCCACGGCGATCAGCAGGAGAAGGCTCGGAAAGGCGAGCGTGATGTCGGCGAGACGCATCACCGCGAGATCGACGCCGCCGCGGTAGTAGCCAGCCAACAGCCCGAGCGAAAGACCGAGGCTGACGGCGACGCACTGGGAGATGAGCCCGACCAGCAATGAAAGTCGTGCACCGTAGAGGATTCGCGACAGCACGTCCCGACCCTGCGCGTCAGCGCCAAAGAGGAAGTGCCGGCCAGGATGCGCGAGATAGTCATTGGCGAGGTCACCGTGCAGGGGGTCGTGCGGAGCGATCAGCGGAGCCAGCACCGCCGCGGTGATCAGGCTCCCGACCAGCACGACGCCAATCTTGAAGAGGGGATCGCGACGCCAGCGCTCCGCCACCGCGGTCCGGAGTGGCGAGGCCTTACCCGGAGGAGTGGCCAGAGTGGCGTTGCTCACGGAAACGGCGCGCACGGAGTAAACTATACGCTCACTCCACCCAGGGGATCAGGTGATTCGACGTTCTGGTTGGCTGGTCCTGCCGCTCGTGGCCGCGCTGGCTGCTTCGCCGGCGCATCAGGCCAGTGCGCAGTTCGTTTCCTTCGGCGTCGTGGCAGGTGCGAGCCTGTCCACTTTCACCGGCGACCTCGCAACGGACGCCAAGAACAACACTGGCTTCCTTGCCGGCGCGTTCGTGCGGATCGGAGCCTTGGGATTTGCGGTTCAGCCCGGCGTGTTCTACGTGACCAAGGGCGCCAAGTTCGAGGACGTCGGTCAGGGCGTCAGCGACAAGACCAAGCTCGACTACATCGAGATTCCTGTGGTGATCCGGCTTTCGCTGCCGATGCACCTCTACGCCGGTGCTGGGTTGGCGATCGGGTTCAAGCTGGGTTGCAAGGTTTCGCTGGACACGCCCAATGCTAGTGACGAGGATTGCGCGAGTGCGACAGACGTGACGCCCGGCCCCAAGTCCACCGAGTACAGCGGCATTGCCGAGGCGGGATTCAACTTCGGCAAGTTTTCACTCGGCGGCCGAGCCGACATCGGCATCTCCAACGCCGAAGCAGCGCTGCACAGTGGCAGCGCATCGGACGCAAACTTCCGGACGAGAACCATTTCGATAGTAGCCGCGATTCGTTTCTAACAGGCAGAGAGATCCGCCGTCGAGGATTGTCGTCCCAACTCCGCTGCGATCTCCCGCATCTCGTCTACTACTCGATTCCAGTTGAGATGATTCTCGACCATCTCTCGTCCTGCGTCGCCCATTCCCCGGGCTTGGTCGGAGTTCCGGAGTAAACGGTCGATTGCTGCGGCAACTCCAGTGACGTCATCGGGGGCGAGGAGCAATCCGGTTTCGCCGTCCTGCACCGCGTCCGGGATGCCGCCGCTCCGGGCCGCGACCACTGGAAGCCCGCACGCAGCCGCTTCGACGAACGAGATGCCGAACCCCTCGACGTCGTCCGCGGTTTCGCGCGTGAGTCCCAGGTACACATTCGCCATCGAGTACGCAGCCGGAAGCTCGTCGTCGGATACGTCATCGAGAAAATGCACCCGATCGGCAACGCCGAGCTCGCGGCAGAGTGCCTGGAGCCGCGGCGCGTCCGGGCCCCGTCCGACAACAGCGTAGTGAAGTTCGGAGTGTTCGGCGCTGAGCGTTGCCACTACGCGAATCGCGGTGTCGATTCCCTTGTACTCCACCAGTCGCGCCACCGTGATGAGCCACGTTCCCTCAGGGAGCCCGCGCTTCCGCCGGAACGAGCTCGCACCATCGGGATCGCGCCGCCAACGCGCCGGGTCGGTGCCGAGCGGCAGGACGCGAATTTTCGCTATGGCGGCCTCGAGCTCCAGCTCCAGCAGCAACCGCGAGGTGTGGTCCGCCGTCCAGCGGGAGATCGCGACCAATGCCGCGGCGTCGCCCAGGATGCGGCGCATGATCCTCGTCTTGAAGCGGCTGCGCGCTGTCCTTTTCCGCAGCGTCATCAGGTCGCCGCCGACGATCATGATACCATAAGGCAGACCGGTACGGCGCCAGACCCAATGCGCCGGATAGCCGGCGGGCCGCGCGGTATCGCACCACGCGAATCGCGCGCCGGGTTCACGTGCGAGTGCTACGCCGCGACGCGACCACGCCAGCAGACCGGGAACGGTCCTCAGGCGGTCGGCGTGCACTGGAATGCGGTCGATTCGCTGGGGGAGTGCCGCATCGGATGCGACGGCTCCCGGCAGAGTACCGGTCGAGACGGTCAGGCTTCCCGGCGGTGAGCCGAGGGCGATCGCCTGCATCCATCGTGCGATGCCGCCGCCCATCGGCGGAAAATCGTACGCAAAGAGGATGTCGTGCTCGGCGCGGGCAGTCGGCATGCGCGGGAAGGTATCAGTTGCCCGGCTCGAGTTCACCATTTACTTCCCTGCCGTGAACCCTGCGACTCCCGTTCGCTTTCAGCGCCTCGCCATCCTCGGGGCATGGGCACCGCACCGCGATGAAGATGCCTATGCCCGGGCGGCGCGGCGGCTGGGCGTCGACGCGCGCGTCTATGACGTGCTGCACTGGACCCAGCGCATCAAGGGCCTGGCTCCGCCATTGATCGACCGGGCGGTGCGCCGTTTCGACCCCGACATCATCCTCTGCACTCGCGATGCGGCACGCCTGGGTCGCGACCGGCTCGCCCGACTCTTCCGAAATCGCACCGCGGTGTTCTGGCATGTCGATCCGGTCGCGCAGGAAGGCGTGATCGAACTGGCCCGCCTCTGCGGCACGCTCTACACCACCTACGCCGCACAGCGCGACCGATACCGCGCTGCCGGGATCCCCGTGGTACGATTTCTTCCCCAGGCGATGGATCGAGACCGCGACGTTCCGGCCACCCGTACCCGGTCCGAATACATCTGCGATGCATCGTTTGTCGGTTCAGGGCCATATCCGCACCGCTGGCCGGTGCTGGCGGCAGTCGGTCGCACCTGCCGCCTGCAGGTCCGCGGCCCAGGATGGACTGGAGTACGGGTGCCGTTCCTGGTTGCCGGTGGTGCGGTGCATGGCGCGAAATACGCCCAGGTCATTGCGAGCGCCGCCGTCTCACTTGGCGCCAACGCGTTGCCGGAGCAAGCGGGCGATTATGCCTCGGCCTCGAACCGGATGTGGAAGATCTTCGGTTGCCGGGGTGCGTACGTTGGCGCCCACGTCGAGGGCATCGAGCAATTCGCCCTCGCCGGTGAGCATTGCCTTTGGTTTCACGACGTCGATCAGTGCGTCACTC
>JBOHRY010000300.1:0-4863 GCA_050732955.1 Gemmatimonadales bacterium
CCTTTGGTCAGCGTGCGCGAGTTCCGATCCGAGGGTTGGACGGCACGCCAGGTGAGGCCCCGCGACGATCGGCGGCCGCCTGACGCTCAACGCCCAACGCCCAACGCCTAACGCCCAACGCCTAACGCCTAACGCCTAATGCTCAATGCCTAACGCCTATCTTCGCATATGCGCACCGCTTCCGTGACGTTCTTCCTTGCTCTCGTTGCCGCATTACCGGTTTCTGCACAGCTCCGTCCTTATGCCGCCGTCGACACCGCTCGCCTGCAGCGACTCCTCGTGGCCGAGGATGCGCGCGGGACGGGGGCGGACGGGATCACGCCGCTCACCAGCGAGCTCCGTGGTACCGACACGTTACTGCGTCGGCTTGCAGTACGCGGGCTGGGACGGCTGCAGCGCCTCGATCTGATGTCGTTGATCGAGAGCGCCCTGGCCGATCCGGTCCCGGCGGTCCGGGCCGAGGCGGCCAATGCAATGGCGCAATCGGTGAGCCGGGTGCGACCGATCGCCGCGGATCCCGCGCAGCCGGACGTTCGCACCACGGCTCACACGCTCGCTGCGGCGCTTGCCTCGGAACGCAACGACATCGTCGCCGACGCGATGTCGGAGGCGTTGGGGCGTTTGCCGTTTGGCGACAGCGCCGGCGTGCGCGATGCAGAACGCGCCATCCTCGAGCGCGCCCGCGGTCGGATGAGCTTCGACATCGCGCGCGGGCTCTACCGCCTCACGTCCAATCGGCGCACCACCGGTGGTCTCTCGGCGAAGGCGATCGCCACGCTCCGAACGGCGACGGCGCTTCCCAACGATGCTCCGACGCGTCGCATGGCGGTCCTGGCGCTCACGCAGCAAGGGGCGCTCGACAGCGTGACGTTGATTGCTGCGTTCAAGGACCCCGACGAGCAGGTTCGTCGACTCTCACTTGCGGGCGTCGCGGGACTCTTTCCCGAACGTCGCGCCGCCATCGCGTCGGCGGCGCTCTCGGATCAGGATCCGGTGGTGCGCATTGCGGGCGTTGGCGCGGCACGAGTCGGTTCGACGGCACCTGACTGCGCTCCGATCGTGGCCGCTACCAATGATCGCTCCGATCATGTCGCGTTGACCGCGATCGATGCCCTCGGCCTCCCGTGCGCCGAGCGAAGCGTATCGGCATCGGTACTGACGGACATCATCCTGGCGCATCACGAGACCGCGGTCGCCGACCACGCCTGGCAGCGCGGCGCGCACGCGATGGTGGCGCTGGCCCGCATCGATTCCGTGCTGGTTGCGCCATTCCTGGCGCGCTTCGCCGGATCGCCGCGCTGGGGTGAGCGGATGGCGGCGGCGAGCGCCGCGGGACACGCGCGCGATGTCGGCCTGCTGCGCCGGCTCGCCGGTGACCGGGACAACAACGTTCGCGCCACAGCGATCGATGGGCTCGCGCGTACCGCACGTCATGGCGCCGATTCGATCTACCTCGCGGCACTCACGTCGCACGGCAACCAGGTCGTCCTGGCCGCGGCGCAGGCGCTCAAGGGAACCACGGCTCCGGTTGCGGCCGCTCGACTGCTCGATGCGTTCGATTCCATCAGCAGCCGACGGACGGAGAACGCGCGCGATCCGCGACTCGAACTCCTGACGCGGATTGGTGAGGTCGCCAAACCGACCGACGCGCCCCGGCTCCGACCTTACCTGTCGGATTTCGACACAACGGTCGCCGCGAGAACGGCCGCGATCCTGACGACGTGGGGCGCTACGGACGTGAAGGCGACGCCGCATCCGCTGCCGATTCCGGATGCACCACTGGCTGCGGTGTTCACCGGGCCGGAGGTCCGGCTGCGTGTGACGATGGCGGCGTCGAGCGGCAGCGGGACGTTCACGGTGCGGCTCTTTTCGGCCGACGCGCCGGCGACCGTGGCGCGAATCGTGAAGCTCGTGCGGGCACACTACTACGACGGGCACGTGCTGCAGCGCGTCGAGCCGGACTTCGTGATCCAGGGTGGCGGACCCGATGCGTCGGAGTATGTCGGCGACGCGACCTTCATGCGCGACGAGCTGGGGACCCGATCGCACTCTCGCGGCACGCTCGGCATCTCGTCACGGGGGCGCGACACCGGCGATGCGCAGTGGTTCATCAACCTGGTGGATAACCCGCGCCTCGATCACGAGTACACCGTATTCGGTGAAGTCGTCGGAGGGCACGGGGTCGTCGATCAGATCCTCGAAGGCGATGCGATCGGTCGCGTCGAGGTGGTGGGCGGGAATTGAATTAGAGGTCCGGGACTAAAGTCCCGGCTCGGCGTCCCGCATCGATGGTCCGGGCTCTGGGCTCAGGGCGGCTCCGGGCTCTGGGCTCCGGGCTCTCGTTACCTCTCCCCGCGCAACACACTCACCCAGCCGCACTCTCCCAGCAGGCTCAGGTACCGCTGGAACCCCTCGCTCCCGATGACAAACGGATTGCCTGCACCCGCCGTGGCACGACGCAGCGTGTCCATGCGCGCGATCGAATTGTCAACGAACGGATGGCTGCTCAGCTCCGCATCCACGTGCGCTGCGTCGGCGACCTTGGCGAGATGCTGCATCGACGTGACGAACTCGCTTCGGAGTGTGTTCGACGTCGGTGCTTCGGTCCCTCCAACGATCGCGGCGACGTGCGGCTGGCCGTGGTTCTTGACCGGAATCAGGACTGAAAGCGAGCCCGCGGTGTGTCCGGGGGTCAGAACCACGGTGATGGTCTCGTCACCGAGGGTGAAAGTCTCGCCGTCGAGCGCGACCTGATCGTGCTGCGGCACTTCGTCGGTCTTCGGATTTTCGGCCCGCTCGCCGCCAACATATCCGGAGCCGCCCCCACGCCCATATCCGTCGCCGCCTCCACCTCGCCCGCCACCAAAGCCGCCCCCGCCCCCCCGGCCGCCGCGGCCGCCCATGCCCCCACCGCCACCGCCGCCGCCGCCACGACGACTCCCGCCGCCGCCTTCCATCCCGCTGTCGCCCGATGAACGGCGGGGCGACGATGCGCTCACGCGTGCCGCTGCGTCCCAGTCCGCGGCTGACATGATCACCTGGGCCGCGTACTTGTCCTGGAAGTACTTGGCGCCACCGAAATGGTCGCCGGTCGCTTCAGTCACAATCACATATCGCACGTCGGCGGGGTCGAGCCCGAGTTTCTTCAAGCCCGACAGGAGCACGGACTTCGCGGCGTCGGTGTGCAATGCGTTGATGAGAATGACCCCGGCCGACGTCTTGATTGCCCACGCGCCGACATCCGTTGTTCCGATGTAGTAGAGATTGTCGAAGACCTGTGTCGGCGGCAGGTCCTTCTCCTTCGAAGCTGGACGATACGGGTTGTCCATCCCGAGCTCGTCGCACTGGATCTCTTCCGTCGTGAGGAACGCCGCGCCGGCGAGCGACCGCGCCTTGGTGAGGTGCGATTGCAGCTCGTCCGCAGGGGTTTGCGCCGCCAGCGATCGGGCGATCAGGCCCAGAGCCAGCAGGAAGTGAAGGGAATGGGTACGTAACATGAGATCTCCGGGGATACGCGCCATCGCGCGCGGGCGCCAGTATTACGCCCGACGACGGCCCGGTGTTGCGCCGCCGAATCCCCACGGGCATCGGACGTAGTTCAGGAACGCGCCAGTGCTCCGGAATGAAACGCTGCGGCAGTGATCAGATAGGCCAGGTTCTCCACTCCCATGGCATTGCGGCGGGAGCCTGCCGGGACGGCGCCGATCTTCTCGATGGCACGCTGCGAACGGATGTTGTTCCGACCGATCAGGAAGACGACCTGATTCACGAAACGGAACGCGTGCGCCAGCATCAGGCGCTTCATCTCACGGTTGTACCTCCCGCCCCAGTACTTGCGGGCCAGAAAGCTCCAGCCGATTTCGATCTCGCTCGCCGCCTCGTTGTAGCCGAAGTATCGCGACGATCCGATGACCTGACCGTCGCTCATCGCCTCGGCGACCAGAGCGCCGCCGGACGCGAGCGACTCGTCGAAAAGCCGCGAGAAGACGTCCTTCTGCCAGCGGTCGCGCGCCGGATGCTGTTCCCAGAGGAGCGGATCGGCCGCCACCGCAAAGAGGTCGTCGAAATCCCCCGACACGAGCGGCCGAAGCCGGAGAAGATCGCCGATAAGGACTGGCTGCAAATCGAATAGCATGCCTGAATACTACGGTCGACATCTCTCGTCTGACTTCTCTCCCACTTCTCTCTTTTCCATTCCCCCTTCTCTCGTGCAGTTGTCTCACTTCCGAAACGCAAAGTAGACGGCACCGACCAGGCACAGTCCTGCCCAGAGATGGTCGAGCTTGAGCGTCTGCCCCATCGCGAACACCGCGAATGGTGCGAAGACCAGGAGCGTGATCACCTCTTGCAGCACCTTGAGCTGCGGCAGCGTCATCGCGGTAAAGCCGATGCGATTGGCCGGCACCTGCAGCAGGTACTCGAAGAGCGCGATCCCCCAGCTCACGATCGCGGCGACGTACCAGGGCCGATTCGCCATGGTGCGGAGATGGCCGTACCACGCCACGGTCATGAAGGCATTCGAGGCAAAGAGGAGGCCAGCGGTACGAAGCAGGACGGTTCGAGGAATCGAGGAAGTCGTCATGCCAGGAAAATACGCAAGGCTCGCTACTGTGCGTTTCGCGTCCCGGATTCGTGTATGAGATGTGCGAGAGCCGTCTGGGTGATTGCCGTATCTGGATCGGCACCGTACCCTCTACCGTCATGAACTTCACGCTCTCCGACCGAGCCCGTTTCGGCCTGCTCCCGTTGATCGCCCGCTTGCTCCTGGTGAGCGAATTCCTGGTGGCACTCAACGGCAAGATCTTCGGCTGGAGCGGACAGGCCTCGTACATGGCGTCCAAGGGAATGCACTTCATCCCGCCG
>JBOHRY010000301.1:0-6559 GCA_050732955.1 Gemmatimonadales bacterium
GATCGGCTACGATCCGCGGACGCTGCAGATCCAGAGCCTGGGTCGCGGCAACCTGACGCCGCCGACGGCGAAGACGCTGGTGGACTCGTTCATGGTTCGATACAACCGGCAGAATGCCGCGACCGCGGCACTGGCGCGAACGGATTCGCTGGCACTCACGGCGGCACAGGTCGCCCGGCTGCACGTGCTGGCGGACTCGAATGCCGCGGTGATGCAGCCGCACATCGACTCGCTGACCGCAGAGGTCGGCAATGTGCAGAAGGCCAAATCGAGCGCCGACGTGGTGCCGTTGCTCACGCGAATCCGGGCGTTCAACGCGACGGCGGCGCGTGAGCAGCGGGCGTTCGACGCCCTGGTCCACGCGGTGCTGACGGATGTGCAGTGGGCGCTGCTCCCGGACTACGTGCGCAATCCAACCAACAACCTGATGGGTCAGGGCGGCCGCGGCGGTCCCGGCGGCCGTCGCGGTGGAGGCGGCGGCGCTCCGTAGCGTTGCCAAGCCGCTGCAGGGCCAGAAGTTACCGTTCATGACCGGAGCATGACGCGGGGACGCCGGGTGTGCGGCGTTCCCGCCTCATTTTTCCTCAACTTTTGCCTCTGACCCGGCGTACCATGCCCCAAGTGCGCCGGGGCTTCCGCCTCTCGCCAGGATCGCAACTCGACACCAGGACACGATATGGTTCGCTTCCACGCCCGCGCCGCCGGCGCCGCACTGCTGCTGGCATTGGCCGGATTCGGCATCCGACCGCTCCACGCGCAGGGCGGCAACAATGTCGACATCATCGTCGGCACGGTGAGCGATGCCAGCGGGAAGCCGGTGGCCGGCGCGGTCGTCGAAGCCTTCAGCATCGAGACCGAGGTCACCCGCCGGGGCACCACCAACGACAAGGGCCAGTACCGTATCATCATCGATGCCGGCGGCGGACAATCGCAGTACCGCATCAGCGTCAAGGCGATCGGCAAGAACCCGGCGATCTACAACGTCGCACGCGGCAGTGATGACGATCGCATCATCCTCAATGTGAAGCTCGGCGAAACCGCAGTGAAGCTGCAGGACCTCGTGGCGAACGCCGGCCGACGGCCCAATCCTGACCAGATGGAAAATCGTCAGACCGCCGGCGAGTCGTCGCGTTCGATCTCAGGTGACCAGGCCATGCGGCTGCCGATCGACGCGTCCGACCTGGCGGCGCTGGCGGCACTGGCGCCCGGCGTCATCCTGACGACGGGGACCGACTCGACGGCCGCGACCTTCTCGGTTGCCGGCCAGAGCGCGGCCTCCAACACGTACGTCATCAACGGACAGACCACCACCAGCAGCTCGGTGCCGCAGGATGCGGTCCGCAGCACGCGGGTCATCACCAACAGCTTTGACGTGGCGCGCGGCAACTTCTCCGGCGGCATGGTCTCGGTGACCACCAAGGGCGGCGGTAACCGGGTCACCGGTTCGCTCAGCAGCGGGTTGCAGAGTCCTGATCTGGCGTGGGGCGGCAATACCAGCACGGCGTTCGGCGCCGGGCAGACGACGGAAAACTTCGGCGGAGGATTCGGCGGCCCACTCAAGCGGAACGTGACGGCGCTGTTCGGCGGGTTCCAGGTGAACCGCTCGCGCAGTCCGATCCCGTCACTCGATATCGCCGATCCCACGACGCTGGCGCGCCTCGGCGCATCGCCGGATTCGGTGAACAAGTTCATCCAGCTGGTGCAGTCGACCGGTCTCACGGCTCGCGCCGGATCGATCAGTCCCGATCGATCGCAGGACCGGTTCACCAGCGTCGTGCGCTTCGACTGGAATGCTGGTCAGGTGCACGTGATCACCTTCACGGGGCAGCTTGCCCTGAACGGAACCGATCCGCAGAGCATCGGCTCGACATCGTTGCCGCAAGTCGGGGGCAACAACACGGGCAACAGCGGCAGCGGCGGCCTGCAGGTGACGTCGCGATTCAACAACGGGATGGTCAACGCCTTCCGTGGCGGCTACACCGCCAGCAATGCCACCTCGACGCCGTTTCTCTCGGTCCCGGTGGGCCGCGTCACGAACTACTCGCCCATCGACTCGGGTGGCGTGGCGGTCAACACGTTCGGTTTCGGCGGCAATGCCGGGATGCCGCGAACCAGCAACACGAAAACGCTCGAGCTGAGCAATGAACTTTCGCTGATCTCGCCGGCCGGTGCGCATCGCTGGGCGCTCGGCCTGTACGGCAACAAGCAGGACTTCGACCAGGACGCGACGAGCAACCGCTTCGGCACGTTCATGTACAACTAGCTCGCGGACTTCGAGAACAATCGCCCGGCGTCGTTCACCCGGATGCTGGTGCCGAGCACGCGCTCGGGCAGCATCCTGAACGAGGCGGCGTACCTGAGCGATGCGTGGCGGCCGCGGATCGGCGGCACTCGCAGCACGACCGGTGGTGCGCCCGCTGCCGGGAACGGCGGCGGAGGCGGTGGCGGCGGATTCGGAGGCGGCGGATTCGGAGGCGGAGGGTTTGGCGGCGGCCGCGGTGGTCGCGGCGGCGGCGGTTTTGGCGGCTTCGGTGGTCCCGGCGCCAACGGTGGCGGCAACCTGCAGCTCACCTACGGCGTTCGCGTGGAGCACACCTCCTACCTCGGCGCACCCGCGGAGAACGCGGCGGTGTTCAACGAGTTCGGCGTGCACACCAGCGTCCTGCCGACGGAAACGTATGTCTCACCGCGCGCCGGCTTCAGCTACTCGATCGCGGCACCGGAGCAGCAGGGGCAGGCACAGCGCGGCTTCGCGCCGCCGCTGCTGACGATTCGCGGCGGAGCCGGGATCTTCCGCGGCACCATGCCGGCCACCCTGCCGGGGACGGCGCAGGCCCAGTCCGGATTGGTCGGGGCGCAGACGCAGCTGTACTGCACCGGGGCTGCGGTGCCGATTCCTGACTGGGAAGATTATCTGGACCATCCCGAGGACATTCCCAGCGAGTGCCTCGACAACGCGTCAACGCCGATCATCACCGGCACTCCATCGATCACGACGTATGATCCCAACTACGGCGCGCCAAAGACCAAGCGTCTCGCGCTGGGACTCACCCGCCGGGTGACGCAGCGGATCTCCTTCAACATCGACGCGTCCTATGTTCGCGGTGTCGGTCAGGGTGCGTCGAAGGACCTGAACCTCAACGAGACTCCGCGGTTCAACCTGGGCAACGAGGCCAATCGTCCGGTCTATGCCGACCCTGGGCAGATTTTCCCGACCACTGGCGCGATCCCCTTTTCGGCGTCACGCAGAGACATCAATTACGGATCCGTCAGCGAGGTCTTCAGCACGCTGCAGAACGAGACCAAGCAGATCACCTTTAACGTTGCCGGCACGACCACCCGGCAGATGCAGATCAACCTCTCCTACACGCTGATGTATGCTCAGGATCAGGGCGGCTCGGGAGGCGGTTTTGGCGGCGGATTCGGCGGTGGGAACCAGACCGCCGGCGATCCGAACGTCTACGAGTGGGCGACTTCCGGCAGCCAGCATCGCCACAATTTCCAGGCCCAGATCTCCTGGCCCATCACACCGGCATTCGAGCTCGCCAGCAACCTCAGCATGGTTTCCGGCGCGCCGTACACGCCAATCGTCTCCGGCGACATCAATGGCGACGGATCGAGCCGGAACGATCGCGCCTTCATCTACAATCCTGCAGCGACAGCCGACACCGCCGTTGCTAACGGAATGGCGCGGCTGCTCAATTCGACGTCCGGCAACGCCAGAAAATGCCTCGAGGCGCAGCTGGGGCAGATCGCCGGGCGGAATACCTGCTACGGCGCCTGGCAGCCGCGAGCGGATTTCTCGCTGAACTGGCGGCCGGCGCTCTTCGACCGCCGCCTGATGGTCCAGGTCCAGACGCAGAATTTCCTGGGCGGGCTCGACGAATGGATCAACGGCGACAACAACATCAAGGGATGGGGCGGCTACTCGACGCCGGACAACACCCTGCTCACCGTCACGGGGTTCGACCAGACCACGAACCAGTTCAAGTACTCGGTCAATTCGCGGTTCGGTAACACCAGCGGTAGCGCCACGGCGCGGCGGAGTCCGTTCCAGCTGCTCGTCAACCTGCGCTACGCCATCGGGTACGATCCCCGAACGCAGCAGATCCAGCAGCTGGCGCGCGGGATCGGCGGGGGCGCCACCACCGGCCCGCAGATGCTCGACAGCGCGATGGCCCGCTTCCGGCGCCAGAACGTCGCGGTCGCGGCGCTCGCCCGGAAGGACACCCTGGTGCTCACCAAGGCGCAGGTCGCCGCGCTGCAGGCGCTGATCGACTCGAGCAACACCCGGCTCACGGTGCTGGTTGACAGTATTCGTCCCGAAGTGCAGAAGATCAATCTCGCGGGATCGGCGGCCGACATTCAGCCGCTGATGCAAAAGATCGGACCGTTCACCCGGTCGCTCTTCCAGGAACAGATCAGGGTCCGGGATGGCACGCAGAAGATCCTGACCGACGTGCAGTGGGCGGTGCTTCCCGACAACGTGCGCAACCCGACCAACAACTTGTTTGGCGGGGGTCGCGGCGGACCCGGGGGAGGCGGCCCCGGCGGTGCGGGTCGCGGGCGCGGTCCGGGGGGCGAGTAACCGCCCCGAGTACTTACTTCGCCCGCTCGATGTAGACCTTCTCGCGCGGATTGACCCGGACTCGTTCGCCCTGCGACACGAATTCCGGCACCTGGATGGTGACGCCATTACTGAGTCTCGCCGGCTTGCTGCTGGCGCTCTTGGTCGCGGTTTTCATCACCGGCGACGTCTCCACCACCTCGAGCTCGACGGAGCTCGGCAGCTGAAACGAAATCGGTCGCCCCTCGAGCCAGGTGGCGTCGATCCGCATTTCCGGCAGCATCCACGCCGCATCGTCTCCCACGACATCCGGATCGAGCGTGAACTGCTCGTAGGTGTTGGCATCCATCACGTGCACGCCATTGGTGTCCGCGTAGAGTACCTGCACGGTCCGGCTGTCGAGCCGGGCTTCCTCGACGTTTTCGGTGGCACTGAACCGGTGATCCAGCGACATGCCGGACTTGAGGTTGCGAAGCCGCACCTGAACGAACGCGCGGAGATTGCCCGGCGTCCTGTGCGTGAAGTCCATCACCAGATGAGGCTTGCCCTCGTAGTAGATGACGGCGCCTTTGCGGATGTCGTTGGCTTTCATCACGTCTCTCGATCTTCCGGGGAACGGCGGGGAACGGCCCGCGCCGCGGCCAAAAATCGACGACGGCGGCCTCCGGGGCAAGGCGTGCGGTCAGCGCGCTCGTGGCAGTCGCTGCCCGACGGCGCTGAGCAGTTCGTCCGGTGCGACCGGCAGCGGGAGGACCTCCAGATCGGGGCGGTCGCGTCGCAACTGCTCCGCGAACGAAGGCAGACCGGACGCGGCGAGTGCTGCGGGCACCAGCACGAGGCAGACACAGGATCCCGCCACGTCGTCGAGCAATTCGAATGCAGCCTCGGCATGCTCGGCCTCGAGCACGCCGTAACCCGCGCGGCGCAACGTGCGGGCCGCCGAGAGCCGGCTCCATTCGTCGTCCGCGACGACCAGGACCGCGTCCGCGACGGCCATTGCGGGCCGGCGTCCGCGGGGCCGATCAACGGCCGGGAAGCAGGCGCCAAGAATCGTCCGGCCATCCGGCGCGATGTCCAGGATCATCTGACCCCCGGCATCGCGGACAATTCCGGAGACCGTCGCCAGACTGAGGGAGGAATCGACGGGCAAGCCGTACTGCGCTGTTTCGATAAGGTGAGGAACCAGTCGTTCGTCGATACCTGCCCCACCGTCGGTGACCTCGAGCACTGCCCATTCTCCCGGCGCGAGTTCTCCGACCCGATGCGTGGCTGGATGCGTAAGCGCGAGGTATCGCGTCGCGATCCGGACGTGACCGCCAAGCGGGAGTGCTTCGCGGGCATTGATCACCAGGCCAAGGGCGACCTGCTCCAACTGGCTGCGATCGACCGCGGCCCAGAGTCCGCGCGATTCGAGTTCGGTTTCCAGCGAAACGAACGGGCCGAGCAGTCGCTGCAATGATGGCGCCAGCTGCTGTACCACGGTGTTGAGATCGAGCGACGTCGTGCGGCGGTGATGCCTGGAGCGGCCGTCGAGTTGGCCCGACAACACTGCGGCCCGTTGCATCGCCGCGTCGAGCACCTCGAGTCGCGACCGCGATGGGTCACCGGATTCACATGCGGCGAGCAGCTCGCGCACGGTGATTCCGGCGGCCCGCAGCAAGTCCCCGAGGGCCGGCGCGGTACTGGAGATTGGCGACGTACTGGCTGCCCGCACGCATCACCTCGTTGGCCAACAAGCGTTCCCGGTCGCGATCCGACCGATGTCCTACCCGAAAACGCAAGCAGCGGGCCGCGGATGCGGATTCAGCCGCCGATCAGTAAGCCATTGTGTGAAAAGGAGTTGCAGAATCGTCGCCCAGTGGTTGAGCGTGGCGGCCAAGCACCGGCGAGCGATGACGGTGGGCTGGCGCCACAGTCCAGCGAAACGTTACGCTCCCGCCACGCGCGGGGGCCCGTGTTGACCAAGGAGCGGTTCTGCACCCAGTGCTACGC
>JBOHRY010000302.1:0-8462 GCA_050732955.1 Gemmatimonadales bacterium
GACCTGAACCTGACCGACATGGAAACCTGCTACAAACTGGTGCGAGCACCACTCATGAAGAAGCTGATTCTCACCACCGACCGGTTCGGGTTCGAGCCCGAACTCACGGCCCGACTCGCGCAATCGCACGCAAGAATCTGGGAGCTGCCGATTTCCTACTCAGGCAGAACCTACGAAGAAGGGAAGAAGATCGGCTGGAAGGACGGAGTCGCAGCGTTCTGGCATATCTTCAGATTCAATGCACTACCGCCAAGAAACACGGTCATACGCCATCACTCACGAGATCAGTACAGCAAGGGACCATTTCAAAGAAGCTAGTCAACTTTTCTCTTTTCCATTCTCCATTCTCTCTCTTACCAAGATCGCCGCAACTCGCCTTCCGTCCATCTCCGCTATTTCGAAGTTGAACTTTGCCGTTGAGACTCTGTCTCCGACCTTAGGCAATCTCCCAAGTTGTCCAAACAGATATCCTCCCAGTGTCGTGTAGTCCGTATCATCGACCTTGGCTTCGAATCGGTCGTTGAAATCACCGATAGGCATCGCACCGTCGACTCGGACTGCGCCTCCTCCGGTGGGCGAATCCACGAGTGCTGGCCGTGGTTCGACGGGATCGTGCTCGTCGAAGATCTCGCCGACGATCTCTTCCAGCAGGTCCTCCATCGTCACCAGCCCGGCGGTGCCGCCGTATTCGTCGAGGACCACTGCGAGGTGGGTCTTGAGCCGCTTCATGTCGGCCAGGACGTCCTCGACTTCGCGCGTGCCCGGAACGAAGAGCGGCTGACGAATGATCTCGCGCACCGTTTTCGCCGAGCCCGCGCGAAACGCGCGGAGCACATCCTTGGCATGGACCACGCCGATGATCTCGTCGAGCGATTCGTGATAGACCGGGTAGCGTGACCGACCCGCCTCGGTCACGACGTCCGCGGCCTCCGCGATGGTGAGACCATCCGCCATTGTCGTCATCTCGGTGCGCGGGGTCATCACCTCTTCGGCAGTCTTCTCGCTGAACTCGAAGACACCTTCGAGCAGGCGCGCCTCACTCGCCTCGAGCGAGCCCGATTCACCCGACTGCTCCACCAGGATGCGGATCTCTTCCGGCGAATGCAGTGGCTCGTGCTCGGAGAGCGGCTTGAGGCCCAGCAAACGCAGCAGCCGGCTCGCCGAACCGCGCAGCACGCTGATCGGGTAGTGCATCACCCACGCAAAACCGATCAGCGGTGCAGCCAACCACGACGCCACCACCTCGGCGTGCAGCAGCGCGATCCCCTTGGGCACCAGTTCGCCCAGGATGATGTGCAGCATGGTGATGATGGTGAACGCGATCGCGACCGCCACACCGTGCGTCGCGACCTTCGCGAGGACGGCCGGGAGATCGTGGAAGAACCCCTCGAACATCCGGGCCACTGCCGGCTCACCGACCCAGCCCAACCCCAGTGATGCCAACGTGATGCCGAGCTGGGTCGCCGAGATCACGCGGTCGAGGGATTGGACCGCCCGCAGCGCCAGCCTAGCTTTTCGGTCGCCATCGCGCGTCATCTCTTCGAGCCGGGTTTTCCGGGACGAGACGAGCGCGAACTCCGCCGCCACGAAGAACGCGTTGGCGGCGACCAGTGCAAGGACGATGATGAGCCCGAAGCCGATGGACATGGTCCAGAAGGTTAGCGCCACCGCCGCCATCCCGCGCAAGATCGCGATCGTGCTGGCGTTGACGGCGACCTTCACGGTAGTGGAGATCACCGGCAGCCTGCTGAGCCATTCGCTGACCCTGCTGGCCGACGCCAGCCACATGGGGACCGATGTGGCGGCACTGGCGCTGGCGTTCATGGGCGCGCGCATCGCCCAGCGCCGCGAGGGTGCCGCCAAGCACTTCGGCAACCTGCGCTGGGAAGTGCTCGCAGCGATGGTCAATGGCCTGGCACTCTTCGTGATCGGCCTCTTCATCACCATCGAGGCGATCGATCGCTTCGACCATCCGCGGGTGATCGACGCGACCCTCTTCGGTGCGGTCGCGGTCGCGGGGTTGATCGTCAACCTCATCTCACTTCGCGTGCTGCACGGCCACCACGAAGAGAACCTCAACGCGCGCGGTGCTTACCTCCACATTCTGGGGGATGTACTCGGATCGGTCGGTGCGATCGTCGGCGCCGTGGTGATCTACTACACCGGCTGGATGCGCGTCGATCCGATCATTTCGGTATTGGTCTCGGTGCTGATCCTGCGGAGCGCCTGGCGACTGGTGCGCACCAGCGGACTGATCCTGCTGGACCGCGTGCCGGCCAGTGTCCAGCCGAGAGAGGTCGAACGGAAGATGATGGCCGTTCCCGGTGTGACGCGCGTGCACGACCTGCACGTCTGGACCGTCGCGAGCGGCCTCATCGCGATGAGCGCGCACGTGGTGGTACCGGAATTGGAAAGTCACCCCGACGCGCTTCGCCGGCTGGAACACGAGCTCGGTCACATGGGTATCCGTCACGTCACGCTGCAGCTGGAAACCCGTGACGATTGCGTCGGGGAACTTTGCGGGGATGAAGAAGAGATCGATGGTGGCGAGATTGGCGGGCACCGTCACGATCACGTCGGGCATGTCCACTAGGCGATCTACTCGGGCGACTTGGGGAGTTTCGCCCGATATTCCGCCGCCTTGTCCGGCCGGTTCCACGCGGTGTAGAGCGCAATCAATCGACGAACGTTGGTCAAGGTCCGCGGATGGGTGGCCCCGACCGCCCGCGCGAGGATGCCGTTGGCGTGGAGCAGCGTTTCCTCCGCCTTCGGGTATTGCTTGACCAGGGTGTAGTGCTCGCCGAGCACGCCCTCGGAGCTTCCGGCCAACCAGCTCTCAGGGCCCACGTACCGTCGACGCAGCGCGAGGCTCTCTTCCAGCGCCGCCCGTCCCCCCGTCGTGTCGCCTTCGTGATCGAGGCTCCGTCCGAGTGTCTGCAGCGCATAGGCGATCGACGGATGACTCTCCGGTAGTGTCTTGCCGCGGAGCGCCAGGATCTCGCGGCTCCCCGCCTCGGCTTCGCGATAGCGTTGCTGGTCGAAGAGAAATCCGGAATAGTTCATGAGCGTGAACGCGTAGTCGGGATGCTCGGCGCCAAGCAGCCGTTTCCGGACCGCCAGCGTCTCGCGGTAGGCGCTGTCAGCGGCCATCGCTTTCCCTTCAAGATCGAGCGCGCCCGCGAGAGCATCGAGGAGCGCCGCCAGTTCGGGCGTCGGGTCGGTGTGGTTGCGCCGCACGATGGCGATCGCCTCCCGGTGCAGAGGCTCCGCTTCGCCGAACTTGCCCTGCTCGCCCAGCGTAACGGCGACGTCGTTGAGCGAGTACGCCACGAGGTCGGCGTTGTCACCGTACAAGTGGCGCCGCATGCTCAGCGCCGCGCGATGATACCGCTCCGACGTCTTCGGATCGCCGCGAAGGTGAGCCAGGCTCCCGAGACTGCCCGTGAGGCTGGCGAGCATCGAGTCGGGCCGCGATGAATCCGCGCGCTCCAGCTCGAGCGCCCGATGAATGACGGTGTCCGCGCGGCCGAGATCACCCCTGGCTATATAGAGTTCACCAAGTGTGCTGAGACCCATCACTGCCGCGGGGCCGGTGGCGCCCTCCAGCTGTTGGCGCAGTGCCAACGCCACGCTGTCGTGGTGCTCGGCCTGGGCGAACTTTCCCAGGCTGCCATAGCTCCGGCCGATCACGGTTTCCAGCTCGGCGCGAATATCGGCGGGAGTCGTCCTATCGACCTCGAGCCGGCGGGCGGCGGCATCGAGCAGCTCGGATACCGATACATCCCGGCCACCAGTGACCGGCTTGACGGAACTCAGCAACGCGGTGAGAAAGCGGTTGATCTGCTGTTCCTTGAGACGCGCGGTTTCCGCGCGCTGCGACTGGATCGTGGTGGCGATCACGCCCCCAACGAGCGCCAGCAGCACCAGCGCCGACGCGGCGACTGCAGCGGCGTTGCGTTGCGCAAACTTCCGGAGCCGATACCCCGCCCAGTCGCGGTGGGCCCGAATCGGCTCGCCGCGCAGGTAGCGCCGCAAATCCTCGCCCAGGCCCTCGACCGAGGAATACCGTTGATCTGGTTCCAGTCGCAACGCTGTCAGCGTGATGCTGTCGAGTTCGCCGTGCAGGCGCCGCCGCAGCCGAGCGGCGTTGCGTTCACCGCGCTCGTGTGCCGCATGATCGGTGACAACCGCGCTCGGGCGCGGCACCGTGTCGCCGAGTACCGCGCGCTCCACATCGGCGGCGGCACGACTTGCCGCCAGATGGGGGCGCCGGCCCACAAGGAGTTCGAACAGCACCACGCCTTGTATCTCTAGTCCCGACATTGAATGTACGTTCTAATCAGGGTGGTAGCCCGATCTGCCTAGGGGCCGTGAGCCCGTTCGTTAGCTGGGGCGCCACCCGTTCTTGATCGCCGAGAGCCCGAACAGTTGCCGGGGGACGACCCCGCATCACGCAAGGCTGGGCCACGTCGATCGCTTCACGGGAGAGGCGCGGTGGAATCCTTCATCGGCATTGATGTCTCGAAGGCGACGCTCGACATCGCGTCGTTGCCCGACGGCGAATCGTGGTCCGTAACCAACGATGATCCGGGGCTCGCCGAGTTGGCGCCGCGGCTCTTGGCGCTCGCCCCGTCACTCGTCGTGCTCGAAGCCACGGGCGGCTTTGAAAGTCCCGCCGTCGCGGCACTCGCCAAAGCCGGGCTGCCCGTCGTCGTCGTCAATCCTCGCCAGGTGCGCGACTTCGCCAAAGCGATGGGCCGCCTCGCCAAGACGGACGCGCTCGATGCGGCAATGCTGGCGGCGTTCGCACAACGCGTGCGCCCCGCCCCACGACCGCTCCCCGACGAAGCGGCACAGCTGCTGGAAAGCCTCGTCACGCGCCGCCGCCAGCTGATCGAGATGCTCACCGCCGAAAAGAATCGCCTCGGCTTTGCACGCGGCCCTGTCCGTCGGGACATCACGCAGCATATCCAATGGCTCGAGAAGCGACTGAACGAGGTCGACGGCGAACTGCGCGATGCAGTGGCGGCGAGTCCGCTCTATCACGCCAAGGCGGAATTGCTGCGCAGCGTGCCAGGGGTCGGCCCCGTCACCGCCGTCACACTGCTCGCCTCCCTCCCCGAACTCGGCCGGCTCTCACGTCATGAGATCGCTGCGCTCGTCGGGGTGGCGCCGATGAATCGGGACAGCGGCACCGCCCGCGGCAAACGCATGGTGTGGGGTGGTCGTGCCCCGGTGCGCGCGGCGCTGTACATGGCCGCGCTCGTCGGCATCAAACACAACGCTGTCATCCGTCGCTTCTACGAACGGCTGCGCGCGGCGGGCAAACCCTTCAAGGTCGCCGCGACCGCGTGCATGCGGAAACTGCTCACGATCCTGAATGCGATGGTGCATCAGCAGCAACCGTGGGACCCACAGCGCGCTTGACAATCGAGACAGTTGCTAACGACTAACGCCTAACGCTTGACGCCTATCGCCTGTATCAGAGGAGGCCCGTATCCCAGGCATCCCGATCCCCCGTCTCACTGCACTCGCAGCCGGACTTCTGGCGGGATTTCCCTCGCCGCCAATCAGCCCCGCGCATCCGGTCCAGCTTCGCGCCGAATACCTGGTCAATCCGCTGGCGATCGACGCGCGCGTGCCGCGACTCAGCTGGGTGATCGATGCGGGCGATGCACGCGGCGTGACCCAGAGTGGGTACCAAGTGCAGGTCGCCACGACAGCGCGCGAACTTGCTACCGGGCGGATCGATCTCTGGGATTCCGGCAAGCTCGCCAGCAATCGTCAGAACCAGATCGAGTATGGCGGTTCCCCGCTTACAAGCCGTGAACGGGCGTGGTGGCGAGTGCGGATCTGGGACCAGAATGGCATCGCGTCGGGATGGAGTGCCCCGGCGCGCTGGTCGATGGGATTGCTCGAGCCCGCGGATTGGTCGGCCCGATGGATCGGCGATTCCGCACGCTCGGTGGAGGATGTCGCGGCAACGATGCTTCGCCGACGCTTCTCGCTCGCAACACCGCCGGCGCGCGCGATCGTTTACGCGACCGCTCTCGGCGTCTACGAGCTGCACATCAACGGCCGCCGGGTCGGCGACCACGTGCTCGCCCCGGAATTCACCGATTACCACACCCGCACGCAGTATCAGGCCTACGATGTGACGTCGCTGCTGCACACCGGCGAGAACGTCATTGCCGGTATTCTGGGCGACGGCTGGTACGCCGGCGGCATCGGACTCGCCGTAGATCTGGTGGGCCAGCGCCGCAATATCTACGGGGATCATCCGCGCCTGCTGGTTCAGCTCGAGGCGAGTTATGCCGATCGCGCTCCCATGCGCATCGTGAGCGACAGCAGCTGGCGCACCACTCGTGCCGGCCCGATCCGGTCCTCCGACATCCTGAACGGCGAGGAGTACGATGCGCGCCGCGAAATGCCGGGCTGGGATGCGCCCGGCTTTGACGATTCACGATGGCGTGCTGCCAGCGTGACGCGCGACGTGCGCACGGCGCTCGTGTCACAGCCCAATGAGCCGGTGCGCGTGACGCAGGAGATCCCGCCGATTGCCCTCACCGAGCCCCGGTCCGGTGTCTACGTCTTCGACCTCGGGCAGAACATGGTCGGCTGGGTGCGGATCGCCGTCCGCGGCGAAGCCGGGACAGCAATCACCCTGGTGCACGGTGAGATGCTGGACGACAGCGGACTGGTGTATACCGCGAACCTGCGCGGCGCTGGTCAGACCGATCGCTATGTGCTGCGAGGGCCGGCTGGTGCCACCGAGATGTTCGAACCGCACTTCACCTATCACGGCTTCCGTTACCTGCAGGTCACCGGCCTTCCCACGAGACCGCGCCTCGCCGACGTCACCGGCGAGCAGATCAACTCTGATCTCACCTGGACCGGCACTCTGGAATCGTCGTCGCCACTGCTCAACAAGTTGTGGGAGAACGTCCGCTGGACCCAGCGCGACAACATGATCGGCATTCCCACCGATTGTCCCCAGCGCGACGAACGGCTCGGGTGGATGGGCGATATCCAGGTCTTCAGCGGCACCAGCATCTTCAACGCCGACATGGGTGCGTTCTTCACCAAGTGGATGCGCGACGTGCGCGACGCCCAGGCTCCCGATGGCCGCTACGCCGATTTCTCGCCGCAGCCGTTTCGTGAACGGCTCGACTCGCTCAAGCGTGGCGATTTCATGGGCGTTCCGGGATGGGGTGATGCCGGCGTAGTGGTACCCTGGCGGCTCTGGCAGCAGTATGGCGACCTGCGCCAGCTGCGCGACAATTACGCCGCCGCCCGACGATGGATCGAATACATCCGCGCCAACAATCCTGACCTGCTCTGGAAGAACAAGCGGGGCAACGACTACGGCGACTGGCTCAACGCCGACACGATGAATGACTCGACCATTCCGCGCACCGGCGGTGAAGTGCCGAAGCCGGTATTCGCGACCATGATGTTCGCGTACGCCACCGACCTGGTCGCCCGGATGGCGCGGGTGCTGGACGACACGGCCGGGTCACGCAGCTACGGTATGCTGTTCGACGGCATCAAGCGCGCATTCAATGCCGCGTACGTGACAGCCGACGGGCACATCACCGGCAACACCCAGGCTGGCTACGCGCTGGCCCTCCACTTCGACCTGCTTCCGCCCGCGCTGCGCGACGCGGCAGTGCGGTACATGATTGCGGGGATCGACGCCTATCACGGTCACATGTCAACCGGCTTCCACTCTACCTATCGCATGATGCTCGAGCTTTCACGCGCCGGCCGGTCGGATGTGGCGTACCGGCTGATCGAGAATACGACCTTTCCCAGCTGGGGATACTCGATCGAGAACGGTGCAACCACGATCTGGGAGCGTTGGGATGGTTACGTCAAGGGTCGTGGATTCCAGGACAAGGGGATGAATTCGTTCAACCACTATGCGATCGGTGCAGTCGCCGAGTGGATGTATCGCGTGATGCTCGGGATCAACAACGACGACGATCATCCGGGATACGAAGAGTTCATCATCCATCCGATTCCCGGCGGCGGGCTCGAGTGGGCGAAGGGATCCTATCGATCGATTCGCGGGCTGATCGAGTCGGAGTGGCGAATGGCGCCCGGTCGCTTCAGCGAGAACGTGACCATTCCGGCCAACTCGACCGCGCTGGTGTACGTCCCGGCCGCAAGTGCCGACCGCGTCACCGAACGTGGCGAGCCGGCGAGCCTGGCGGCGGGCGTGCGCTTTGTGCGAATGGACGGCGACGCGGCGGTGTTTCGCGTCGGCTCGGGCCGGTACGCGTTCGAGTCCCACTGACTCTGGTGGTGCTCATGCCGGTGCTGGCCGTGGGCGGAGCCGCGTGGTGCGCGGCACTCGCACAGATGACTCGCCAGCCGACACGCGTCATCGCTCACGGGGCTAGCGGCCGCCGCATTGCGGATCATATTCAGCGGTTGTCGTTCCCTATCCCAATCCGGAG
>JBOHRY010000303.1:0-2489 GCA_050732955.1 Gemmatimonadales bacterium
GGCGCCGTCGAGAATCTCACGGATGGCAGCATCGGGTTCCGACGCGAGGCACGGCCCGGATTCGAACAACCAGCCATCGACAAGCTCGCTCTGCGCGACTCCGCCCACGTCCTGTTCGCGCTCGAACACCGTCGCGTCGAATCCCAGCGCTCGCACCGCGGCGCCGGCGGCGAGTCCGGCCATGCCACCGCCGACCACCGCGACGCGACGGCGGCTCAACGCGCCGGACCGATGCTGACCTGGTCCCGCACCGGATCGAGCAACGCGAAGCTCGATCGATCGGCCACTTGCTCGACCGTGACGACATACGCTGACGCCCGCGAGACGTCGGCAACGTGCAGTGTCGCCAGGGCCCCGGAAGCAATGTTCCCGACAATCATCACGTGCGTACCGCGCGCGTCCGCGTTGGCGGCAACCTGATAACCCGCGGCGCCGTCGACCGATAGCACCGGCCCACCGCTCACCAGCACGACCATCGCGCCGTCGTTCGGCCCACCCGATGTGAGCGTCAGCGTGAGCGCGCCGGGCTCGACACTCTCCTGAGTGCCGCCGCACGCGGTCGCGCACGCGAACAACAGCAATCCCAGGCGTTTCATTGGCCAGCTCCAACCCGCCGAAGTGCCACGGGTACGCGCTGTCCTGACCGCTGCAGCCACGCGAGGTAATCGCCCACGTCGAAGCTCCCGTTCTGGTTGCCGACCGAGTCGAGATACGCAGCGGTGCCCGCATCGAGCGGCGTGCCGCCCAGCAACGCACGCGCGGCGGCCGTCGGGTCGACGGTGACGGATTGCACGAAGAGTGCAGTGAGATCATACGGGCGCGCCATGGCAAGGTCGATCGTGCCGACGCCGGTCGAGTCACCGCGCCATCCCACGAACTCCGCGCCAGATGCCGGGGTCGCCATGAGGTGCACGGCGGTGCCGGCATCAAGGAACGTTCCCGCGCCAATCGCTCCCGGCACCGAGCTCGATACCGTTCCCGGCCCTGCCACCAGCACGCGCACGCGATTCGCGACCGCGAACTGTGCCGTCACGGTATCGGGTGCACCGGAGCGCGCGACGACGGTGTGCGTTCGCGCGCCGGCATCGCTCCAGGAGAGAAAATGCGCCGCGGTCCGACCGTCAAAGGACAATTGCATCGAGTCGGCAGAGAGCGCGATGGTGTCGCCGGGGGCGACAACCTCTGTCCATACGGACGCCGCCAGCCCGTTGGCGCGGATCCGCGCCGCAGCCGTCGCCGACGCGACCACTGTCGGCGCGCGGCGCGTGTAACGAAACGTCACGCTGCCATCCGGCAGCGCCGCGATGCGATCGAGGCGGATGTCCAGCGGCTGCCCGTTCCAGTCCACGGCCGCGGGGAATGTCATCAGCCCGAAGTCGTGGTTCTGGGTACTCCCTGGATACGAGTCGCCTACGTCGCCGCGGTTTCCGGCAAACGGTGTGCGCAACTGATCCAATCCATCGGCCTGGATCAGCGCGACTCCCTGTCGAGGTCCGGTATTGACCCGATTGACCGGCAGCACGCCTTGCAGGACGCGATCATCGTCAATCTGCCAGACAAGAAGCCCGGGGAGCTTCGGCCGGCTGAACGCCGGATTCATCTGCGCCGTGTCGGTGCCGACGGCTCCACGATTCTCCAGCAGGAAGTAGAGGCTTCCCGCCGTGGGGACATAGTAGACGGTGTTGCTCAGCTGCACGGGCGCCGCCGTGCGCGTCGCGCCGCTCGACAGCGTGTCGATGTTGACCCAACCCAGCTGCACCAGGCACCAGGCATCGAACGACGACGGCGAATACGGCAGCGCGTAGGTACCGGATGCCATCAAGCTCCATTCGCCGGCGCCCTGAGTGCCCGAATTGGGATCGGTATCGTACAGATCGGGGAGCCCGAAGGCGTGCCCGGTTTCGTGCGTCACCGTTCCGATCGGCATGATCGCATTGGCGCTGCACGCCTGGTCGCCGCCCACTGCCGATTGCACCGTGTACGAATTGATGGTGATGAACTGGCCCGGCATCGGATGTCCGCCAGCGTCGCGCCTCGGCGTCCGCGTCACATACGGCTGGCCGTTGTTCCATAGCCCGATGGTGCCGCGATGTGACCAGATCCCCGGACTGCCGCAGGCGCCGTCACGCGTAGGCTGCAGAAAGGCCACGACGTCCACCACGCCGTCGTCATCACCCGAATTGGGAATCCCATCGGGTCCATCGTTGTCGTAGCGGCTCCAGACCGTGTCGGAGCCGGGACCGTCGGAAATCGAGTCGAGCGCTGCCAGCAGCAGCTCGCCCATCCGTGACTTCGGATGGCTGGGACACGGTCCCAGCACACCTACGCCGTTGCAGCCGTCCTCGTAGTAACCCGCGCTGCTGTCCACGTGAACCCAGTTGAAGACGTGCCCATCGAGCGTGATGTTGCCTCGCGATGCGGCGGTGTAATAGGTCTTGACGCTCCACGCCCGTCCTACCGGATTGGCCGAGAAGAAGAGATCCTGGTAG
>JBOHRY010000304.1:0-8292 GCA_050732955.1 Gemmatimonadales bacterium
GGTCTCGGCTGCGACGTCGACGATCACCGAGCCCGCGCGCATCGACTCGAGCATCGCCCGCGTGATCAGGCGCGGCGCCTCCTTCCCCGGGATCGCCGCAGTCGAGATGACCAAGTCCGTGCCCGCGATCGCTGGCGCGATGGCGGCGAGTACCCGTTGCTGCTGATCGGCGGCGAGCTCGCGCGCATATCCGCCGGCGGTCGCGGCATCCGCGGCAAGCGCTTCCGGCGCCAGGAACTTGGCACCCAGCGACTTGACCTCTCCCGCCGCGGCGGGACGCACGTCAAAACCGGTGACCATGCCGCCGAGGCGCCGCGTGGTTGCGATCGCCTGCAGGCCGGCAACTCCGGCGCCTAGCACCAGGACCTTGGCGGGCACCAGCGAGCCCGCCGCCGTGGTCAGCATTGGCAGAAATCGTGGCAGCGCGGTTGCGCCCATCAGCGCTGCCTGGTATCCCGCGACGGTGGCCTGGGATGAGAGCACATCCATCGCCTGCGCCCGCGTCGTGCGCGGCACGCGCTCCAGCGCGAGCAATGTCACGTCACGGGCAGCGAGCAACTCCGGCGCGGCGGTGGCTTCGCGTCCGGCAAGCGCCACCACCACCGTGCCCGGCGCCAGCAAGGCGAGTTCGTTGTCGGTGGGTCGCTGCACCTTGCAGACAATCTCCGCTGCCGCTGCCGCCCTGGTATCAGCGAGGATGGCGCCTGCGGCAGCGTACGCCTCGTCGGTGAACCATGCTGACGCCCCGGCACCGCGCTCGACGGTGACCGCGTCGCCGGCCTTCACGAGGCGGGCGACCGCGTCGGGCACCAGAGCGACGCGCCGCTCACGGACCACCGTCTCCTTCAGCACTCCAACGCGCATCGTGCTTCCGCTCCTCGCTCCGAGGCGCAGCCAAACTACCTGAGAACGGCGTTCGATGGCACTACCTTGCGCCGATGCCAGAGAGCGCTCGCGCGTTCGCACCCGGTTCGATCGGCAACGTGGGACCGGGCCTCGACATCCTCGGCCTCGCGGTCACCGGCCCTGGCGATACGGTCACGCTCCATCGCATCGACGGTCACGGCATTTCCATTGTCGATGCCGGAGATCCCTCGCTGTCAACCGAACCGGACCAGCACGCCTCCGCGATCGCCGCACGGGCAGTCTTCGATGCGGCGGGATTCACCGGCGGCGTGACCTTGGCGCTTCGGAAGGAACTCCCTCTCTCTGGCGGCCAGGGCGGCAGCGCCGCATCGGCGGTGGCCGGGGCGGTGGCGGCCAACCACCTGGTAAGTGCCGGACTCGATCCGATCGATGTTCTGCGCGCGGCACTTGTTGCCGAAACGGCGGTTGCCGGGCGTCACGCGGACAATCTCGCCGCGTCGCTGCTCGGCGGCTTCGTGCTGGTTCGGTCTCTCGATCCTGTCGACGTCATCCGACTCCCGGTTCCCACCGGACTGCACGTCGTGCTCGCGAAACCGGAGCAGCAATTGCGCACCCGCGATTCGCGCGCGGCGCTCCCTGCATCGGTGCCGCGCGAAATCGCATTGGCGCAGGCCGCCAACATCGCCGCGATGGTCGCGGCCGCGTGCCTCGATGACGTCGCGAAATTCTGTGCCGCCATCGACGATCGTCTCGCCGAGCCGGCGCGAGCGCCGCTCCTGCCGGGCTTTCGCGACGCCAAGCGTGCGGCGCTCGACGCGGGTGCGCTGGCCTGCACGATCAGCGGTGCCGGCCCGACCAGCTTCGCATTGACAACGGATGCGGCCATCGCGGCGCGCGTCGCCAAGGCGATGGTTGGCGCGTACACGAGCGCGGGACTGGCCGCGAACGCGAGGATCGCCGCCGTCGATCTCGACGGCGCACGGCTGCTGTGACCGTCCGCACGAGCCGGCTGCGTTGCGACACCTGTGGCAACGAACTCGATGAACGTTCGACGAGACAGGACTGTCCCTCATGTCACGGACTGCTCACTCTCCGGCACGAAGCTCCGCGCTCGACCCATGCCGCGCTGCGGCGGGAGCTGGAGACCAACCGCTCGCCGTCCGGTGTCTGGCGGTTCGGCGAACTGGTGCTGCCCGCGGCAGCGAACGACGTGGTCTCGTATCCCGAAGGGAATACACCGCTTCTGTCGCGTCCCGCGCTGAGCGAGTGGTCCGGTATCGAGCAGCTCGAGATCAAGCACGAAGGACACAACCCGACCGGCTCGTTCAAGGATCGCGGCATGACGGTGGCGATCACGCAGGCGCGCCGGATCGGTGTGCGAGCGGTCGCGTGCGCATCAACCGGGAACACGTCGGCGTCACTGGCGGCGTACGCGGCGCAGGCAGGTCTGCCCGCGCTCGCGCTGGTCCCCGATGGTCAGGTCGCCGGCGGCAAGCTGGCGCAGACTCTGGCCTACGGCGCCACCACCCTGCTGGTGGACGGCGACTTCGACACCTGCCTTCGTCTGCTGCGCGAGGCCGGCGAAGCCCTCGGCGTCTACCTGGTCAATTCGATCAATCCGTTCCGCCTGGAAGGACAGAAGACGATCGTCTTCGAATTGCTGCTGCAGCGTCGGTGGCAAGCACCCGACTGGATCGTGCTACCCGCCGGGAACCTCGGAAACACCGCGGCGTTCGGCAAGGCACTCGACGAAGCGGTGGAATGGGGGCTGATCGATCGGAAACCAAGGATCGCGGCCGTGCAGGCCGCCGGCGCCGCGCCGTTCGCTGCGTCGTTCCGCCGGCATTTCGACCGACTGGACGCGGTGACGCCGACGACGCTGGCCAGCGCCATCCGGATCGGTGCACCGGCGTCGTACCAGCGGGCGGTACACGCCATTCAGTCGACCCATGGCGTGGTACTCTCCGTGACCGACGCCGATATCCTCGCCGCCAAGGTAGCCATCGATGCCGCCGGGGTGGGCTGCGAACCGGCGAGCGCGGCGTCACTGGCCGGAGCGAGGCAACTCCGCCAGGAAGGGGTGATCGGCGCCGACGACGAGGTCGTCGTCATTCTCACCGGACACATCCTCAAGGACCCGGGGATCCTCGAGCAGTTGCACGCGACCGATTCGATCGCGCCGGCGCTCGCCAATGCCCCGCGACGCGTAGCCGCAACGATCGATGCGATCCAGGGCGCGCTCGAGCGCTGAACCAGAACCGCACACCGCGGTCTTGCGCCACCGCAGGTGCCGGTGCAGCGTTTCGCGACCGCTTCGGCGACCACCACCGATGCACTACCACTCAAGGCAAGGACCCACGCCCATGAACGCCCGCCCCGCCGCCGATGAGTTCGCGCCTTACTACGGCAAATACATTGATCTCGTCGAAGGAAACGACGTGATGAGCGCGCTCGACCGCCAATCGCGTTCGACTCGCGCGGCGTTGGCGCAGATCGACGAGGCCAAGGGCATTCATCGATATGCCCCAGGCAAATGGAGCATCAAGGAGGTCGTCGGTCACCTGATCGACGCCGAGCGTGTGTTTGCGTATCGCGCGCTCCGGATCGCACGTGCCGACGAAACGCCGCTCGCCGGGTTCGACGAAAACGATTACGTGCGCAATGCCAACTTCGACGCGACGCCACTGTCGGCCTTGGCGGACGAGTTCGCCCTGGTGCGCCAGGCCAACCTCGCGATGTTCCGGCAGTTCGGTGAACCAGAGTGGCAGCGGCGCGGTACTGCCAGCGGCAAGACGGTATCCGTGCGGGCGCTCGCATACATCATCGCCGGCCACGAACTGCATCACTTCGCCCTGCTCCAGACCCGATATCTCACCGCATAACCAGCATCAGGTGGTGCCGCGCCGCCTTGCGGCGTCGCCGGGAATGTCGTGCGACGGTCACCCGTCACGGCGCATCGCCTGCTGGGCGGCGCGAGGTGAGTAGCTGTTCCAGCATGAAACTTTGGCGGACCAGAGTTCGTCGTAATCCCGCAGCGATTCGCGGAGCGGTAATTGATGACTTGGGAGGCGATCCGGGAGCGTAGCCGCGCGGTGCGGACCGCCGTTCGGTCCGGCGTGACCCGGCGCCGCGTACTTCAGGCGGGCGGGGTGATCCTCGCGATCGGCTTCTTGTCGATTTCGACAGAAGCGCTGGTCCGCGCCCGGATTCCTGACCCGCGCCGGCGGATTCCCTCAGAGCTGTACACCCGGCCGGTGCCGTGGGGCGCCGGGCGGGAACCGCGGCCACCCGTCGCCATCGGCGCCGTCGACGGGCTCGCGGAGGACCGCGTCCCCGTGCGCCTGGGCGACGTGCCAGCCTCGCTGGTCCAGGCGATCCTCGCGGTGGAGGACCAGCGCTTCTACCAGCACCGCGGCATCGATTTCCGGCGGATCTTCGGCGCCCTCATCGCCGACGTTCGCGCGGGGGCCCCGGCGCAGGGTGGCAGCACCCTCACACAACAACTGGCCAAGAACCTCTTTCTCAATTCCAGCAGGTCGCCGGTGCGCAAACTCCGCGAGGCCGCCATGGCGTCGATGCTGGAACTGCGTTACAGCAAGACCGCCATTCTCGAGTCCTATCTCAACGAGATCTACCTCGGCCAGGATGGGCCACGGGCCATCCACGGTGTCGGCGCGGCGGCGCGATTCTACTTTGGCAAGAATGTCCAGCGGTTGACCCTGGCGGAGTCCGCGCTCCTCGCCGCCACGATCAACGCCCCAAACCACAACGCGCCCAATCGTCACCCGGACGTCGCGCGCGACCGGCGCGACCTGGTGCTGCAGCTGATGGCCGACCAGCATCGGATCTCCGCTGCTGCGGCGGCAGAGGCCAGCCGAGTACCGCTCCCGATGCGAGTGCATCCGGCAACCATGCTGGACGGGCGGAGTTTTCGTGATGTCGAGCTGGCGGCGCTCGGGCACAGTGTCCCGGCGCGCGGCGTGGCGGTGTATACCACCCTCGACGCCTCGCTCCAGCGCGCCGCAGAGCATGCCGTGGACCGCGGCCTGGCGCGCCTCGATGCCGGCGTCCAGGCGGCGCTGGTCGCGCTCGATCCCAGGACCGGCGAAGTCCTGGCGATGGTAGGTGGCCGGGATTACGGCGCATCGCAATTCAACCGGGCGACATCGGCGATTCGCCAACCGGGAAGTGCGTTCAAGCCGATCGTGGCGCTCACCGCGCTGGCGCCATCGGGAAGTCATCCGCCCACGTTCACCCTCGCCTCGGTGGTAAACGACGAGCCGCTCAGCGTGGAAACTGCCAGCGGACCATGGGAGCCCACCGATTATGACGGCGAGTTCCGCGGTCCGGTCAGCGTTCGCGAAGCGATGGAACAGTCTCTCAACGTGCCATTTGCGCGGATCGGTCTCGCCATCGGTCCAAAGTCCATCGTGGAAACGGCACGGCGCCTTGGCATCACCAACGCGCTCGATCCGGTGCCGAGCATCGCCCTGGGAAGCTCCGGCGTCACGCTGCTCGAACTGGTGCGTGCGTACGGCGTGCTCGCCGCTGCCGGCGAACTCGCGCCAACCCGGACGCTGCTGGGACAGGCCCGTTATGGCGAGACCGTGCGCGCCGTACCGGCGCCCGCCGCCACGCCAGTAATCGATCCCGCGGTAGCGTACCTGGTGACCTCGAGCCTCGAAGGCGTCATTTCGCGGGGGACCGGACGCGCCTTGAGCACCGCGGGACACGTGGGTGCGATCGCTGGCAAGACCGGCACGTCCAGCAACTGGCGCGATGCGTGGTTCGTGGCGTACTCGACGTCGCTGGTGGTGGGCGTGTGGGTCGGATACGACGACGGGCGGAGCCTGCATCTGACCGGTGCAAGCGCCGCACTGCCGATCGTGGCGCAGTTTCTCGCCGAAACCACGACCGACGACGACTGGACGCCGTTCGAGATGCCGCACGGTGTCACCGAGGCGAACGTTGGTGCCGATGGCGATCCCGAATGCGGAACCCGGGAAGTGTTTCTCGCGGGGACAGAACCACCCAGCGCGGACTGCGAAACGCCGGAGATTCCCGGCGTGATTCGGCTGCGCGACTGGAGCGAATCGCTGGGGAACCGAGCGCGGCAGCTCCTGCAGCGATTCATCAGCAGGGAGTTGGAAACGATCCGCCGCGGACGGTAGCTTAGGGGAGATGCCGCGCCGCCCAATCATCTTGCGCCTGGTCCACGCCGCAATTCTGCTCACCATGCCAATCGCGTTGACGCGGACCGCGAGCGCCCAACGGGCACTCGACACAGTCTTCATCGTTCCGGGAAGTCACCTCGACCTGGGATACACGGCGCCCGTCACCGCCGTGCGGGAACAGCGGATCCAGAACCTCGACCGGGTGATCGAACTGGCCGAGCACGACCGCAGCTTCGTCTGGTTCGAGGAGGGCGGCTGGGCGGTCGAGGCGTGGCTCGATCATTACCACGACCGACCGTCGCAGGTTGCGCGGCTGCGCGCGCTGGTGATGCGCGGTCAGATCGGCGTCGGCGCCACGCTCCTGAGCCCATACGCCGCGGCGTTCCCCGACGCACTGCGGTTGCTCACGCTGCATCTCGACCGGATCACTCGCGAACTTGGGCGGCGCCCGACGGTCGCCGTGGTGAACGATGTGCCGGCGGTTCCCGAAGCGATGGTTGACGCCCTGGCCGCCGCCGGCATTCACTATCTCCTGATGGGTCCCAACCTCATGTACTCGCCGCCGCTGCCGGCAACCGTAACGCGAGCGCCGTTTTACTGGGTCACATCGTCCGGCGCGCGGGTACTCGTCGCGATCGACCCGGAGGGATACCAGGCCGGGCTCAATCGGTGGTTTCTCCCGCCCGAATGCCTGCGATCGATCGACGCGCGGGAATTCGGCGGCTTGAGCGACGATAGCATCCTGAATCTCGGCGTCGCGACTCAGCTGGCCCGCCAGGGTCGCGGCCTGCCACTCTCGATCGTCCAGCATTCGCTCGACAACAGCGGACCGGAGTGTGTCGCCTCCCTCGGCGCCGCGGTGGCGCGATGGAATGCGCGGCCGCACGTCGCCCGGCTCATCGTGTCGACTCCCGACGTTTTCTTTCATCACGTGGAAGCGCGCTTTGGCAGCACGCTGGCAGTGCGACGCGGCGAATGGGGCGGCATCTGGGACCTGCTGCGCGCCAGCGAACCAGTCTGGAGCTGGCGTCTGCGTCGAGCGATCCATGCCATCTCGGCGACGACCTCGCGCGATCTTCGCCTTGCCGCGGTCGAGGTGACTGATCACAACATGGGCCTGGGCCCACGCTGGCTCGACGGACTGCCGGCAGAGGTGGCACGGCAACACGTCGCCGGCGTGGCCGACAGCTATCGCCGGCTGGTGGAAGGCGTGCTGGGTCGCGCGGCGCTCAGCAGCATCCCGCCGCCGATCCCTGCGCCGGCAGGCAATTCGTGGCCGAGCGCGTGGCGCACACTGCTGGGCGATCGCGCGCACGCCGCCGTGGTTCGGGCGGGACTCGCGTTCCTCTATCCGTTCGTAAGCGATAGTGCCCCGGCCGCACCGGTTCCGATCACCGCGTCCGCCGACGCCCAACGCCTGGTGATTCACGCAACCATTGATCGCGTTCGACTGGAACAGCGCCTGGGACCGCGGTATCAGGCGGTGATCGAAGTGACGCTCCGCGCACCGATTGCCGCCATCCGGATCGCTCCCGCGACCTCTGCCGATGGTCGGGCGGGACGTTGGCTGCTTGGCACTCCGATGGAGCCGATCATTACGCCGGACGGCGTCCGTGTCACCGGACCTGGGTGGTCGCTCACGGGACACGGCCCCTTGCTGCTCGCGTGGGCATTGCGTCCGGATCCCGGCAATCCGGCCTGGACGAAATTGCAAGCGCTCGCGGTGGTCCATTCCGTCGACGGAATCGTGGACGGCGGGGCGAGAGTACGGTTTCCATTTTCCATGATGTATCCCGGCGAGCCTGCAGTGCCCGTCTTCGACCTGGAACTGACGCTCTCCCACTGACCGGCGCGCCTACAGGCGCAACGCGGCAATGACTTCGGCCGCCGCACGGCTCCCCGATTCGATCGCGCCGTCCATGGTCGCATTGAGGCCATGACTGGCGGTCGCCTCGCCGGCGAAGAAGAGCGTATCGGCGACCGGCTCTGCCAGCAGCCGGCAGGAATCCACGCCGCCGGCGACCACCCACGAATACGCTCCGCGCGACAACGGATCACGGTGCCAATCGTGCCAGTGCCAGGATCGAAAGTGCCGTTCGATCACCGCCCGTGGCATGTCGAGAGCGCCGGCGAGGGAATTCATGGCGATGTCGAGTAGTGCATCGCGCGCCGGCGAGCCGAGTCGGGCGGCGGCGGGTCCCGCCAGCCAGCCGGTGAGAAGCGGTGCCTGCACTGGCTGGGTGGTCCACCA
>JBOHRY010000305.1:0-4787 GCA_050732955.1 Gemmatimonadales bacterium
CTGGCGGAACATGGGATCAACGAGGAAGCGCTGGCCGCTACGGAAGCCTAGACGTAGATCCTTAGGCCTTGAGCGCTAAGCGTTAAGCATTAGGCGTTGGGCGTTAGGACTGTGGGGCCGGGCTCCCAACGCGGAGTCGGGATTCCACTTCCCTAACGCTCAACGCCTAATGCCTGGACCGAGTGCATCTTAATAGGCCGACACCCCCACTCCACCGGAGTTTCACCATGACCGATCGCGACCTGCACCGCGACGTGCGGCTGCTCAAGGGTTACGCTGTAGGCAGCACGCTGTTCTTCGGCGTGCTGGCCCTTGCCGCTTTCCATCGCAATGGCGCCCGCGAAAAGTTCGGCGAGATCGACGTCGAACGGATCAACGTCGTCGAGCCCAACGGCAATCTGCGCATGGTGATCTCCAACCGTCCGCGATCGATTGGGCCGATCTACAAGGGGAAGCCGTTCGGATACGAGGGCGGCGGTCGGCCCGGGATCATCTTCTTCAATGACGAAGGCACCGAGAACGGTGGCCTCACCTTCGAGGGGAAGCGCAACGCCGACGGCTCCTACGACGCGTCGACCCACATGTCATTCGATCAGTTCGATCAGGACCAGGTGCTGAATCTGGACTATGCCGACGAGAACGGCACACGCCGCACCGGCATCTCGATCGACGATCGCGCCAACATCGACATTCACGACATGGTGCAGGAGCGAGACTCGATCATGAAGATGACCGATACGCTGGCGCGGGCACGGGCCCTGGCGAAATGGGCGGAGCCGCGCAACGGCGTTCCGCTCAACGCGCGGCGCGTCTTTGTCGGACGCGACACCAGGAAGGCTGCCGTCCTCAATCTCTCCGACCCGGAAGGGCGCACGCGACTCAGGATGGTTGTCGACTCGCTTGGCAGTGCGAGAATCGAGTTTCTCGATGAAAAGGGCGCTGTGACGGCGCGGTATCCCGCAGCGCGCTGATTCCGCCGGTCAGTGCGGCCGAGCCGAATCGATCGACGCCGCCACCCGCCGAACAAAATCCGCCCAGGTGGTGGCGTGCCAGCCATGTCCCTTCATCGGGCGGCCGTAGGTGAATGACGCATCGGCCGCGGGCTGCGCCGTTTTCACGAAATCCTCGAAACGGTACACCGCGAGATTGAGATAGAAATCATCCATGTCACCGGCAAAGAAGTGCAGCTTGCCGCGGAGCCTGGGCGCGAGCGTCGCCCAGTTGCGTTCGGCGTAGTCGCGCAGGTCGAAGCCGTGCTGCCGCATGTACTCGGCCACTCCGTGATCGATCGTCCCGGTGAGCTTGTCCCAGAGCGGACGCGGATAGCCGTCATCTCCCACCGGCCCGTAGATCGCTTCCCACGCCTCGAGCTGGTAGCTCGATCGGCCGTGAGTGCCGAGCACCGCTTCGAAGCGCGAGAGCTGGCGCTCGGTCCAGACGACCTGTCCTGAGGTCGTCCGCCGGAAGGGACGTTCGGTCGTGTTGAACGCTCCGACCGGCACGACGAAGGCATTGGTGTCGGTGTAGATGTCGATCTGCTGATAGCGGTGGAAGTCGATGGGATCGGGCTGCAGCACCCAGGCGCCGCCGAAGAAATCGGGATGCTGCAGCTGCAATGCGAGTGTCTGCCAGCCACCGGTTGATGCGCCTTCGAGGTTACGCGCATACGGTGCGGCAATCATCCGGAACTGCTTCTCGAGTGATGGAATCACTTCTTCGACCATCGCGTCGCCGTACGGGCCGTCGTTGGCCGAGTTGACGGAATACGAATCCGGGAAATACGGCGTCTGCTGTTCGAACGACACGGCGATCACGCGGGGAAAGTCATCGGCGATCCACGACCGGTAGAAGTCGTAGCCGGTTTCGACGCCGGTAATGGGATTGACCTTGCCGCGATTGCGGACGCCGGTCGAATCCGGGTTGAAGTTGAACGGGACGTCGTGTCCCATGGTGAAGATCACCGGATAACGAGCGTCCGGATGATCGGCGTACCCCTTGGGGAGGAGCACGGTGGCGTGGATGTACACCGGCCTCCCGCAGAACGCGGTGAGCCTGGCGCTCTGGATGCGGACGTGCTTGATCCAGTCGGTATCCACCGGGCGCGAGTCGGCCGCCATCACGTGCGTGATGTTCACCGAAGCCACGCTCCCCGGACCGAGATGCACCTTGATCGGATCGCCGTAGAGATTGCCGGCGGCGATCTGCACCACTTCCTGGGTACCGTCGTTGAAGTGCACCCAGATCGTGTGTCCGTCGCTGCGGTGCACCTGCTGATAAACATCAACGACCGGTTGAATCCAGTAATCACCGGGACCCAACGCGCCGAGCTGGGCAGGGTAGCCGCGCGCGCTTGTATCGATGGTCATCGGTTGCCCGGGACGCCACTGATCGACATTGACGGCGAAGATCGCCGGGCCCGATGGACTGATCAGCAGCCGCGGCTCCGGTGCCGAGTCGCGCGCAATCACGAGGATCAGTCGTCCGGTGATGGGACCAGCGTGCGCAGCCGCGGCAAAGGTGACGTGGATGGCGGGCGCCTGCGATGATGCGGAGGCGGCCGCAATGCTCGTCAGCACGCAGAGAATCAGCAAGTGCCGAATTCTAGCGCCAATCGACCATCGTCTATCGTTCATCGTCTATCCTCTATCGTTTATCGTCGATCGTCGGTCGCCCACCATCGAACGCCTAACGCTCAACGCTTATTGCCTAACGCTTAACGCCTAACGCCCATCTATCGCCGGATACGCTATCGCCCACTCCTTGATCCCCGCGAACAGCAGATCGTCGCCCCGCTCGATCGCGGCATGCGACGCTTCCTGAACCTTCGGCGCAACGTGCTCCGTCGTCTCGCTCTCGATGATCACCGGCTCGCGTGTGGGGTATTGTACCAATAGATAGCATGTGATGGTCGCGGTGGACGATTCTTTCAGGTTGAGCCGCGAGAGGCACCGCGCTTCGCCGCGTTCGTGATAGGTGTACGCATGCGATGACACGAACTCGCCCGGTTTCATGTGAAAGCTCTTGGAGTCGTAGATCGCATACACATTCCACGCCGCCTCGGCCGCCGCCCGGTCGCGATAGACGACGAGCGAAACCGTGGACGGATCGGCCACTCCGGCCACCTCCGCCCGCACGATACCGACCACTCCATCGCTGACGTCTTGCGGATCCGGATCGACGGTCTCGCTGCGCGACGCCTTCATCGGCGCCGTGAAGGCGCGGTCGTCGAAGCCGTGATGCGCGAGATAGTCCTGGATGCTGGCGGCGGTGTAGATCCCGGGCCCTCCGGTGCGAACGGCTCCGTCGCCGCCGGCACTGGAGTCGGCGCGAGCGGGAGCGGAGGAATCAACGGCAACCGGCGCCGGCCGCACCCGCGTCCATGTTCCCCGACCAAGCTTGCCGGCGGCATTGAGCGTGTCGTCGTGAACCAGCTGGTAGGTGCCGTCATCGACCCAGGTCATCGTCGTTGCACGGAGCGAGTACTTGCCGTTCCGCGCCGCAAATGTTCCGCTGTGCGCCGGAACGTTGCCCGGCCCCTCGGCATGAAAGGCGTAGGTTCCGTCCGCGTGAATGTCCCAGACCCAGCGCGCCACGCCGTCGGCGTTCGGGACATTGACTTCCCAAGTCCCGACGAGGCCGGGATCGACCGTCGGCGCGGCACAGGCAACGGCGGTGAACAGCAACCCGGTGACACATGCGAGCCGGGCGAATGAGACAATCCGCATGAACGATTCCGGTCGAATTCCGGGAGAAGGTAACGCTCGTACGACCATGACGCTGCGCGGAAGGCGCGCCACGACGATTCCATGTCTATCGTCTATCGCCTATCCTCAGGCGCGTGATACTTTGCGTCCGCCCCCGATTTCACCATCGTGCTCCTCGAGGTTTCCGTCATGGCTCCCTGTCGTCGTCTGCTCGTGGCACTCCTCCTCTCCAGCGCACTCCCACTCGCCGCGCAATCAAACCAACCGGGCCCGGTGTTCAAGAATGGCCAGGCGCAGGTCGTTCCGGCGTTTCAGGACACGACCAGGTGGATCCATGAGGAGCTCTGGGTCGAGACCACCTTCGATTCCGATCACGACGGCAAGAAGGACCGGGTTCACGTCGACGTGACTCGCCCCGCTCAGTCCGGCACCGACGGGTTCAAGGTCCCGGTGGTGATGGGCTCCAGTCCCTACTATGCGGGCACCTCGCGCGGCCAGGTCAACTGGGATGTGAAGACCGAGCTCGGCACCACGCCAAAGCCGCGCGGCTTCATGAAGTCGCCCGATTTCGTATCGCCGAGGCCGCGGGTATCGCGCGCACTGGTCGGCGAATGGGTGCCGCGCGGCTTCGCCGTGGTGCATTCGGAAGCTCCGGGGACGGGGCTGTCGTCGGGATGTCCCACTGTTGGTGATACCCCGGAACGCTACGCACCCGCCGCGGTGATCGACTGGCTCAATGGTCGCGCGAAAGGCTTCACGACCAAGACCGGGAATACCGAGGTCAAGGCGACGTCGTGGACGACCGGCAAGGTGGGCATGATCGGCGGGTCATACGAAGGGACGCTGCCGCTCGCCGCCGCGACGACCGGCGTCAAGGGACTCGAGGTCGTGATCCCGGTGTCACCCAACACGTCGTACTACCACTACTACCGCACCAACGGCCTGGTGCGTTCACCCGGCGGGTATCTCGGCGAGGATGTTGACGTCCTCTACGACTTCATCGCCAGCGGCGACACCGCTGGCCGCGCCAACTGTGATCGCATCTGGAAGAACGGGATCTTTGCCGGCTCGAAGGGTCAGGAT
>JBOHRY010000306.1:0-4302 GCA_050732955.1 Gemmatimonadales bacterium
GTGTCAAGACGTTGCCGCTCAGGATGCGCGCGCATTGCGACAACGCGCTGGCGCTGGCGCAGTGGCTCGCGGGCCGCAAGGAGATCGAGCGGGTCTACTATCCGGGACTGCCGGATCACCCGCAGTACGAACTGGCGCGGCGCCAGATGACGGCCTTCGGCGGCATCATCTCGCTCGAGCCCGGCAGCGTCGAGCGCGCCCGGAAGTTTGCGGAAGGGACGAAGATCTTCGCCCTCGCGGAATCACTGGGCGGGGTCGAAAGCCTCATTGGCCATCCGGCGTCGATGACCCACGCATCGGTCCCGCCAGCGCAGCGCGCAGCGATGGGACTCACCGACTCGCTGGTACGGCTGTCGGTGGGGATCGAGGACCTGGAGGATCTGCGCGCCGACCTTGACGCGGCGCTCACATCATGACGCAGGATGAAACAATCGCGCCGCCGCGGCGTAGGAACCGGTACCTCCAACTCTTGAGCGTCCGATGACCTCGCTCCCCGCCCCGCGACCGCGCGTGACCCTGCCCGACATTGCGCCGGTGTCATGGGAACACCCCGCCGATCGCGCCGCACTGCAGGCGTTGCGTGCCATTCCGGGCGTCGACCAGATCATCCGGAAGCTGATCGCGATGCTGGGCGGCGAGCGCGGGATCCGCCTCCTCTTCCAGGGCAACGCCGTGCGTTGCGGCCCGACGCAGTTTCCGCGGCTCTGGGGGCTTCACATCGAGAATTGCGCCACCTTCGGCTGGGAGCGCGTGCCGGAACTCTACGTCACGCAGACGCCGATCTTCAACGCCGGCGCCTACGGTGTCGACGACCCATTCATCGTGATCCATTCGTCGGCGTTCGAGCTTCTCGACGAGGATGAGCAACGGGCCCTGCTGGCTCACGAATTGGGACACGTGATCAGCGGACACGCGCTCTACACGACGATCGCGGTGATCATGACGCTGATCAGCCTTGGCGCACTGCCGTTCCCGCTCGAACTGGTCGTGCTGCCGATCCGGCTCGCCTTCCTCGAGTGGTCACGCAAGTCGGAGCTCTCCGCCGATCGCGCCGAACTGCTCGGCTCGCAGGACCTGGCCGCTTCGATGCGGCTTTTCATGAAGATGGCGGGCGGTGCCAACACCGCGAACGTGCGCCCGGGTGACTTGAACCTCGAGCCGTTCCTGCAACAGGCGAATGAGTACGCGACGCAGAATGACGGTCTCGACGTCGTGTACAAGGTGCTCAACACGCTGGTTTTGACCCACCCGATGAACGTCGTGCGCGCCGGCCAGGTCCAGACCTGGGTGCAGTCGGGCGCGTACGAGCGGATCCTCGGCGGCGAGTACGTCCGCCGCGGCAGCGAAGCCGAGGACCGGCCGCTGCGCGACGACGTGCGCGAAGCCGCGGCGCATTACAAGGCGGAGTTCACGGAGTTTGCCGACCAGCTCAAGACCGCGGCGAAGCAGGCGACCGATCGCGCGCGCGATGCGTACCAGAACGCCCGCACCAAGGGCGCCGTGTGAGATTGCTGATCGTCGGCGGCGGAGGCCGGGAGCATGCACTGGCCCGGGCCGTAGCCGCCGATGATCCCGCTCACCAGGTGTACGTCGCCCCCGGGAATCCCGGCACCGCGTCAATCGCCAACAACCTCAGGATCGCCCCCGACGACATCGACCGATTGGCCGATGCGACCGACGCGCACGCCATCGACCTGGTGCTCGTCGGGCCGGAACTCCCGCTGGTACTGGGGCTCGCCGACCGGCTTCGCGCCGAAGGCCGGCCGGTGCTGGGACCAGGCGCCAACGGCGCCCGGATCGAGGGGTCCAAGGCATTCGCCAAGGACGTGATGCACGCCGCCGGCGTGCCGACGGCGAAGAATGCGGCGTTCACATCGCTCTCCGACGCGATCGTGTACATCAACGCTCACGCCGAACCGATGGTGGTCAAGGCATCGGGGCTCGCGGCCGGCAAGGGCGCGGTCGTCTGCACTACACGAAGCGAGGCCCGCGCCGCGGCGCGCGCCATGCTCGATGATCGGATTTTCGGCGAAGCCGGCAGCGTGGTGCTGATCGAGGATTTCCTGGAGGGCGAAGAACTCTCGATTCTCGCGGTCACCAATGGCCGCGACGTGCAGTTGCTGCCGGCAGCACAGGATCACAAGCGGCTTCTCGACGGCGACCGCGGGCCCAATACCGGCGGGATGGGAGCCTACACTCCGGTCTCGATCGCGACGAAAGCAGTGGTCGAGCGGGTCACGGAGCGAGTACTCCTTCCGACATTGCGGGAGCTCGAGCGTCGCGGCGAACGCTATCGCGGCATTCTCTACGCCGGCATCATGCTGCACCCCGATGGCACTCCCAACGTCGTGGAATTCAACTGCCGCCTCGGCGATCCGGAGACGCAGGTCGTCCTGCCGCTCATCGAGCGTGGCCTGGTCGATCTCTTCGACGCAGCGGCGCGCGGCGAAGCATTGCCCACGCCCGTGCAGCGGCCGGGTGCCGCGGTGACAACGATTCTGGCGGCGGCCGGTTATCCGGACGCGCCGACCAAGGGCGCGGTGATCGCTATTCCGGACGAGCTTCCGCGAGAGGTCACGGTGTACCACGCAGGAACCGTCCGCCGCGACGACGGTGCGCTGATCACCAACGGCGGTCGGATACTGGCAGTGACCGCTGTTGCGAAGAGTTTCCCCGCGGCGCAGGCGGCGAGCCGGGACGCCGCCGAGCAGATCGTGTTCGAGGGAAAGCAGATGCGCCGCGACATTGGCTGGCGCGAGGCAGCGCGTCTCACCGCCTCCACGGGCTGAGCACCTCGTAGCGCGGCGTCGCGGTGGGCGACTCGCGCTCGATCCGGATCAGCCGGCGTCGCTTGAGGTGTCCGATCGCGCCCTGCACCGCGCTCCTGGAAATTCCCACGGCCCGCGCCAGTTCGGCGTGGGAGAGCTGCACCGGTGGTCGTCCGCGCGGGTGGTCGTGCCGGGTTGCCAGGTAGAGGTAGACCAGGAACGCCGACGGCCGGTGATCGTGTCCGACCACGTCACGCAGGAGCGTGTCCACCACATACCGGTCGATCGCAGTTGTGCGGACGGTCACTATAGTATCCAATGGTATAGTTACGGATAATCTACTGGACACCGCGCTCGGCGCGCTACACCTTCCGCCGTGCATCCGTCTACCCGAACCGACCCTTCCGCCATGGAGCCAGGCATGATCCGCAGCATCAAGTTCATCGGCATTCCGGTCGCGGATCAGGACCGCGCCCTCGCCTTCTACACCGGCCTCCTGGGATGTGTCGTGCGCACCGACGTTCCCCACGGCACGCAGCGATGGATCGAGCTGCAGTGCACGCGGGGCGAGACGGGAATCGCGCTCTTCACCCCACCGGGACAGGAGGATCGGGTCGGCACGTTCGTCAACGCGTCGTTCGAGGTCGAGGACGTCTTCAAGATGTTCGCCGAGCTGGGCCCGCGCGGCGTGGAGTTCGTCCAGGAACCACAGAAGACATCGTGGGGGAGCTCCGCGATCATCAAGGACAGCGAGGGCAATCAGCTGGTGCTCTCCAGCAGGTAGTTTTCGCGGGTGCCCGAGCTGCCCGAAGTCGAGACCATCGTACGCGATCTGCGACCGCTTCTGGTGGGCCGCACCATCCGGTCCGCCACGCTCTCCCACGAGGACATTCTCGACGGTGTCTCGCCCCGTACCCTGCTCCGCCAGCTCCCTGGCCGCACCGTCACGGCGGTGACCCGCCGGGCCAAGCACGCCCTGATTCACACCGACACCAGGATCCTCGCCGTCCAGCCGGGGATGACCGGGTCGCTGATCTACTACGCCCGCCGGCCCACGGCAGCCCAGTCACGTTACGCCGTGCTGCAATGCCGGCTCGATCACGGTGCGACGCTCGTCTACCGCGACGTGCGCCGGATCGGGACGCTCCGCTGGCTCGATGCCCGCGCGTGGGACGAGTATCAGGCGCGCCTCGGTCCCGAGCCGCTCGATCCCGACCTTACCGCGTCGCGGTTCGCTGATCGCCTCGGTCGGAGTGCCTCGCCGATCAAGAAGGTGCTGATGGACCAGCGATTCATCGTTGGCATTGGCAACATCTACGCGAATGAAGCGCTCTTCGCCGCGGGCATCGATCCTTCGAGACCGGCGCGAACGGTGCCGGGCGAACAGTTGCAGCGGCTGCATGGCGAAGTCCGGCGGATTCTCCGCGCCGCGATCGCCAGCGAAGGGACGTCCTTCCGGGACTACGTCACCGGCACCGGCCAGCCGGGGAACTTCCAGCTGGCAATCGTGGCATACAGCCGCGAAGGACAGCCA
>JBOHRY010000307.1:0-5408 GCA_050732955.1 Gemmatimonadales bacterium
GTCCGGATCAGCCTGGATCGCGATCCAGGAAGCCTGATGTGATCCGCGCGAGTGCGGGAGCCCGGGTGGAGTTTCCAGAGCCGCGATCGGGATGGCGTCCACCCGTCGCGTCGGAACTTCTCGTGCGATCGTTCAAGCGGGCGAAGTTGCGGGGAGCCGGGATCGGGGTGCCGTCCAACCGTCGCGTCGGAACTCGCGCCCGCTGACCGGGACGGTCAGCGGCCGCTTCAGGCAGCCGACGCTCCTCTGGCCGGCACCCCGACTCCCGGCTCCGAGCATCCTAGAGTGGGATAGGGATGTTTGCGGCCAGATGGTCGCGGGGAGCTGGCCCCCAGCTCCCCTGACAACTGGACTTCAGTCGCGAGCAAGGTCCGGCGAGACGATCGCACGGTTGCTGTCGTCCTGCTTGGCGCGCCGTGCTGGGCGGCCTAGGTTTCCGCACCGATGAGCTGGCTCCCCGACACAGATCGTGCGCCCTTCAAGGACGCACCCGTGGCATCCTTTGCGCCGGCCCCCGCCGACGGCGTGTTGCCGGAACGGTTCTTCTCCACATCGAACCTTCCGACCTATGTGAGGCTCGAGTCGGGATGGCAAGCGCCGGCGCGGCCGCGGATGGACTGCGCCATTGTCCGTCACGGCGACGCGCTCGAAGCCATGGAACCCCGGCGCGTCCGGCGCGGCGATCTGGTGCTCACCGCACTCGACGAGCGTGGAGCCGAAGGCGTCGTGGTGCATACCGAAGGCTTTCTCGGTCAGGTGTATGGCGCCAACGAATTCCAGTTCATGGGTACCGAGGTGTCGCGGGAGCGGCCGGTCAACTACGACGACCTGGCCCAGCGACTCCGCGAAGAGCGGGATCGCAAGGGATACGTTCTCTGGATCACCGGACCCGCCCTGGTCCACTCGCGCGCGCGCAACGACTTCGAATGGCTGATTCGCAATGGGTATGTGCAAGCGGTGCTGGCGGGGAACGCCGTTGCGGTGCACGACATCGAGGCGGCGATCTTCGGCACGACGCTCGGCATGGACGACGCCGGCCGCCCGACCCAGGGCGGGCACGGCCAGCACATGCGCGCGATCAATACCGTGCGCGCTGCGGGGTCGATCGCGGCGGCCATCGATAACGGACTGATTCGCTCCGGGATCATGCACGCCCTCGAGACGGAGCGGATTCCCTATGTGCTCGCGGGATCGATTCGCGACGACGGCCCGCTTCCTGAAGTCATCACCGACAACCTCCAGTCCCAGGACGCCATGCGCGAGCACACGGTCAAGGCCACTGGTGCGGTGTTTGTCGCGACGGCGCTCCACGCCATCGCCGTGGGCAACATGCTTCCCGCCTTTCACACCCATACTCCGGATGGACGCCCGGAGCCGTTGATGACGATCTGCGTCGACCAGACCGAATTCGTGGTCAACAAGCTGCGCGATCGCGGGACGCATCAGGCGTACGGCGTGGTGACCAACGCGCAGGACTTCATGCATATCCTGCGGTTGAGTCTCGCATGACGCTCAACGCGCTCGCACCGCACGGCCCGGGCGAAGGCCCGAACTGGGCACGACTCGCCGGCTGGTTGCGCGAACAGCTTCCCGACGTGGTCGTGGATGGCGTCTGGGTGTTCCGGGTGTTGCGCCGCGATCAGCGAGAGTTCGGGACGGCGGTCGTCAGTGTCATCGATGGCGACCGGCGCCGGATCTTCACGGCGTCGTACATCGCCCGGATCAAGGGAAAGCAGCGCGGACTCTTCGAGCCGCAGCTGGAAGAGGTGGGCAGCGGGCCGATGGAAGCGTTGCAGGAACTGCTGGCGCTGGTGCCGATCCGTGCCGACGACGAGGAGCCGCCGGCCCCAGTCGCGGTGGCCGCGTGGTTTCCGCCGGTGCCGGCCGCCGAACCTGCGACCGAGCCGGCGACGGTACCGGCCGACGACGGCTGATCGCCATGCCTGATGATGGCGACGCGTCGCGGCGGCTGGTCGAACGCTTCCACCGCTGGCTGCGCGAGCATCACCTGCCGATCACCAGGCAACGCGACATGGTTGCCGCCGCTCTCTTCGCCGGCGGTGAACACCTCTCCGTGGTCGGTATTCAACGGCGCCTGCGCGATCAAAGCCTCCGGGCAAGCACCGCGACGATCTATCGCGCGCTCGACGTGTTGCTCGCCAGCGGCCTGGTCCGCGCTCACGATTTCGGTGAGGGTTTCAAGCGCTTCGAGCCGCTGCTGTCCCCCGGGCTGCACGGCCATCTCGTCTGCTCGCGGTGCGGTCGAGTCACCGAGTTCTCAACCGAACGATTCGAGCGATTGCTGCCGATCATCGCGGACGAGCAGGACTTCCAGCATCAGACCCACCGCATCGAGATTCGCGGACTCTGCCGGGTGTGCCGGGAAGCGGACGCCGGCGCGGTGGGTCGCGCCGGACACCAGGCTGAGAGCTGAAGCCATCGGCAGCGCTCGCGCGCCGGCGCGAAGCGCTCCGATTCATTCCAGTTCCAGGCTCGCCTCGAGCTCCTGACGCATCAGCAGATCGGTGTAGCGACCGCCGGCACGAACCAGTTCATCGTGCGTGCCGCGTTCGACAATGCGGCCATCTTCCAGCACCACGATCTGTCCCGCGTTGCGCACCGCGGAGAATCGATGCGACACGATGAGCCGGGTGCACCCCGTGGTGGCGTGCTCCAGCGACGCGAGAATGTCGGTTTCGGTGGCAGCGTCGACCGCACTGAGCGCATCGTCCAGCACCAGCACCGCGGGTTGCCGCACCAGCGCCCTGGCGATGGCGGCGCGTTGCCGTTGACCTCCTGACAGGTTGATTCCGCGTTCGCCGAGCAGCGTTTCCCAGCCCGTGGGGAGTTGCGGCAGCGCTTCGGTGAGATGCGCGACTCCAGCGGCCTGCTCCAGCCGGCCATCGTCCGGTGTGCCGAGGAGGACGTTGTCACGCAGTGTCTCGGAGAAGAGGAAGGTTTCCTGCGGCACGATGCCGATGGCGCGACGCAGGTCGGCGAGCGCGATCTCACGGACATCGATGCCGTCGATGAGGATGCGTCCTCGATCCACGTCATAGGTTCGCGCGAGCAGGTCGACCACGGTGGTCTTCCCGTTTCCGGTCGCACCCACGACGCCGAGCACTCCACCGGGCGGAATGTCGAAGGAGACATTCTCGAGCGCCCATCGCGTGACGACGCCGGGATACCGGAACCAGACGCCTTCGAAGCGGATCGCGCGCCCGCCCGTGGTGACCGGTAACGGCGTCGGCGCACCGGGATCCGGTACATCCGGCTTGGCGTCGAAGAGCGCATCGATCCGGTCGGCCGCCGCGTCGCCGCGCTGGATCAGCGAAATCGCCCATCCCAGCGCGATCATCGGCCAGATCAGCGTGGCGAGGTACACGCCAAAGGCGACAAAGCCGCCGACGGTGATCCGGCTGGCGATGACGCTGTTGCCGCCGACCACGAGTGCGATGATCGCCCCGATCCCGCCGAGCATCGAGAGCAGGGGATTGAAGACGCCCTGCGCGCGCGCCAGCGCCATGTTGCGGCGCTGGTATTCCCGGTCGAGTCCATGAAAGGTCCGGGTCTCCGCCGCCTCCTGGGCATACGCCCGCACCACTCGCACTCCCGCCAGGTGTTCCTGGACGAACGCAGAGATGTCGCCGAAATGGTCCTGCACCGCGAGCGATCGGCGGTGGACTTCGCCGCCCAGGACGATCATGGCCAGCGGCAGTCCCAATGTCGGCAGGAGTGCCCACAGCGTGAGCGATGGTGAGATGATCATCATCATCGGGACGATCATCAGCGTCCGCACCGTCGTGTCCACCAGGTACATCACCGCGGGACCTGCGACCATCCTGAGCGCCAGCAGGTCGTTGGTGGCGCGCGCCATCAACTCACCGACCGGCAGCTGCAGGAAAAACGGCGCCGAGAGTCCGATCAGGTGCGTGAAGAGATCGTCACGCAGGTCGGTCTCGACCCGTCGCGACGCGCCGTTGAGCAGATAGCGCATGCCGAACCGGAGGCAGCCGCCGGCGAGCGCCAGGGCGGCCACCCACACCGCGGCAACTCGCGCCGCGTGCCACCCGCCGGCAATCAACGCATCGATCGCGCGCTGGATGTACCGCGGGCCGAGCGTGGCGAGGAGATTGGAACAGCAGAGACAGGCAAACCCCGTCGCGTATGCGCCGGCATACCGGCGAAAATACCGGCGCAGGCGCCGCAGGCTTTTCACGCTGCTCCCGGCGTCAGTAGCCCGCCGGCGCTCCACCGCCGCGGGGATCGCTCACGCCCTGCCAGCCGTTGGGCGTCCGGATGATCGCCTGAACGTCACCACCACCACCGGACACGACTTTGTGCCCCATCGCGCGCAGGGAGTCGGCCACCGCCGGCAGGAATCCGCCGGTGTTGAGCACGACTTCGTCCGGGAGCCCCTGATCGTGCTGCCGCGGCGCAGCCACCGCGTCCGGCAGCGACATGCCGTGGTCGATCACGTCGCTGATGACGTGATAGACCTGCGTGATGATGGTCGGCCCGCCGGGAGTACCGACAACCATCTCGAGCCGTCCGTGACGATCGAGCACGATGCTCGGCGTCATCGCCGAGAGCATGCGCTTCCCCGGCTTGATGGCGTTGATCTCGCCCTGCACCAGGCCGTACATGTTGGGCTTGCCCGGCGCCGCGGCGAAATCGTCCATCTCATCGTTGAGCAGGAAGCCGGCGCCCGCGACGAGCACGGCAGCGCCATACGAATTGTTGAGCGTGGTGGTCGTCGAGACCGCGTTGCCGTCGGCATCGACCACGGAAAAGTGTGTCGTGCTGGCGCCGTCCTTGATCGAGGGATCGAACGGCGGCGTCGGCGTGGCGTGATTGAGATCGATCGTCCGGCGAGCCGCGACGGCGAACGCCTTCGACTCCATCTTCGAGAGCATCGGCAGCTTCTCGAAGTCGGGGTCGCCGAGAAAGCGATTCCGGTAAGTGAATGCGATGCGCATCGCCTCGGACTCCCGGTGCAGCAGCGCCGCGGACCCGAACGGCGGCAGCGGATTGAATCCCTCCATGATATTGAGGATCATCGCGAGCGTGGCGCCGCCGGACGATGACGGCGGCATCGACCAGATCGTCTGTCCGCGATAGCGAATCCTGACCGGGGCGCGCCACCTCGGCCGGTATCCCGCAAGATCGGCCAGCGTAATGATGCCGCCATCGCGCTGCATCTCGGCGACGATGTCGGCCGCGACCCAACCCCGATAGAAGCCATCCCGGCCATGATCGCGAATCGCTTCGAGAGTGCGCGCGAGATCGGGCTGCTTGAGCACGGCACCCGGCGCCGGCGCCGCTCCGTTGATAGTGTACTGCGCGACGCCCGCCGACGAGTAACGCGTCATCCGCCTCACTCCGCCGGCCAGCGAACGGGCGTGGAA
>JBOHRY010000308.1:0-4257 GCA_050732955.1 Gemmatimonadales bacterium
GTCCGTTGGTGTACAGCAATCCGGCAAGGGTGTCGCCGTGCCATGCCGCGCGCATCACGACAGTGTCGCGCGCAACCATGGTCGAGTCACGGTTGCCCGGGGCCCGATTCACTGCACGCCTTTCGGCTGGCGTGTCCTGGGTGAGGATCACCGAATCGCCGTGGATCGAGACCCGACTGACGGTGAGCAACGGCTGGCCGGTGCGGCGGCGCACGTAGCCGACGTTGCCCGAATCCGTGCCGGCAAAGTGTGCGAAGGCCATCCGGCGCCAACCTTCGAATCCAAAATGCGGTCGGGCGCTGAGGGCGATGTAAACATCCCAATCGCCGGCGAGACCCCCCTTGCGGCGGGCCGCAACCGAGGTCGTCACCAGGCCAAGGGCCAGCAGCAGCGCCAGACCCAGGGCCGCGCGTCGAGTGCGCACGATGCGAACGGTCATCTCACCCTCCCAATGCCATGGCCGAATGCGATCGCCGCCGCGCGGCGACCAGGATGCCCACGCCCACCAGGTTCATCACCACGATCACCGACGACACCTTGAATGCGAATGTCGCGACGCTCTGCACCTGGATGATCGGAACGATCGACAGGACCACGTACAGCAGCGTCATCAACAGCCCCGACCACGAGGCTGCCTGCAGCCAGCGGGGCGGCCGCGGCTTCACTCCGCGCAGGCCGAAAATCGGGATCGAGAACATCACCAGATATGTCAAGGCGTAGAAAATTCCGCCGGCGTTGAAGATCAACTGGAACGCTTCCTGGCGTCCCACGCCAATCAGGCTCAACACGGAGATTACGAAAGAACATACCGCAACCAGCGCGACCGAGTTGACCGGCGTCCGATACCGCGGATGCAATCGCGCGAACCAGCCGGGGAGGAGGCGATCCCAACCGGCCACCATCGGCAGCCGCGTGACAGCGGTGAAGCTCACGCTGACCTGCGCCACGCGCATCGCCAGCGTCATCAGGATGGCGATCGTGACCAGCGGCCCGGCGATACCGAATGGACCGAAACCGGCACGGAGCACCTGCGGCATCGGCCCGATCAGGTCGATGTCATTGTTCGGGATATAGGCGACGACGGTCGCCGTGCCGAGGATGAACATCAGTGCGATCGCGGGCGCGGCGATCAGCACCGACTTGCGAACTGCGCTCGCCGGTGCGCGCGTTTCGCCTGCCAGGATGGCGATGTATTCGAACCCACCGAGCGCACCAAAGCCCAGCTTCCCCAGGATGTTCAGGTTGAAGAGCGACAGCTTGGGCAGCTCGGTACGGAATGGATGGAACTCGCGCAGGTGCCCCGTCGCCAACCCGAGAAACGGGAGCCCGATCAGCAGCACGAAGATGATCAGCATGAAGATGCCGCCGGTGTTGTGCACCCACTTCCCCACTGCCAACCCGATCGTGGCCGCGATCGCCATCAGTGTGAGGATCACCGCCGACGCGAGCGCCACGAACCAGCTGCTCGACGTCATCCATGCGGCACTCGGCCCCAGGGCATACGCCAGGTAGGTGGCGCACTGCAGGCCGATTTCCGATGTGTAGAGGATGACGTACAGCCAGAGATTCCACGCCAGCAGGAAGCCGATGGTCGAGTTGAAACCCATCTTGGCCCACTGGTACAGGCCGCCTTCCAGCGGCATCAACTGGTTCAGGTAGATGACGACGGCGGCCATCGGGAAGTAGAAGAGCACGATCGCGAGCAACCACATCACGACATGCGACGGTCCGAGCTTGCCGGCAACGCCGATCCAGGTGAGGCCGATGATGAAGAGGATCTGCGTCAGGGCCAGGTCGCGGACGCCGAGTTCCTTCTTGAGCGCCGCACTGTGCGCTTCGACGCGGGCTTCTTCCTGGGCAAGGGTCATGGCGCGGGTGCCTCGCCGAGAATCGTCCAGAGCCGCGCCCAGGCCTCGAGTCCCTCGTGCAGGCGGTGAATCCGGAAGAATTCATTGGGCGCGTGGAAATCCTCATCGCCCGTGGAAAACGAGAAATACACCGTGTCGAGTCGCATTACCCGCTGGAAGATCTCGGCGAGCGGGACCGTGCCACCCATTCGGACCATCAGCGGCGCAGTGCCACATGCCACGGTCAGCGCCGCTGCCGCCGCCTTGAGCACCGGATGATCGGGCGGGATGTGCGCCGCTCGTGCGCCATGGTCACCGGCGCCTGTCACAAGCCGCACACCTGCCGGCAGATGAGAATCAAGATGACGGATGACCAAGGCAAGGATCTCGTCGGGTTCCTGATCCGGTACGAGCCGACACGTGATCTTGGCGTGCGCCTCGGATGGGATCACCGTCTTCTGCCCGGGTCCCTGATAGCCGCCACACATTCCGTTCACCTCAAGCGTGGGCCGCGTCCATTGTCGCTCCAATGTGCTGTAGCCGGGTTCGCCCACGGCTGCCGGTGCCCCGATTTGCGCGAGATAGACATCCTCGTCGAACGGCAGTCGCGCGATGTCCGCGCGCTCGCCCTCACTCAACGCGCGCACGCGATCGTAGAAGCCCGCGACCGCGACGCGCCCGTCGGCGTCGTGCAAGGAGGCGACGAGCTCCGCCACCGCGTGCAGCGGATTGGCAACCGCACCGCCATGCCGTCCGGAGTGCAAGTCCTTCGCCGCACCGGTGACCGTCAACTCCAGCCCCGCAAGTCCCCGGTTGGACAGGGTGAGTGATGGTTCATCGATGCGCCACATCCCGCCGTCCGCCGAGAGCACCACGTCGGCGGCGAGCAGGTCGCGGTGCTGCGCGATGAACGATTCGAGATGTGGGCTCCCGATTTCCTCTTCGCCCTCGATCATCCACTTCACGTTGATCGGCAGGGGGCGATCGGCGGCGAAGAACGCTTCCGCGACCTTGATCGGGATCAGCATCGGCCCCTTGTCGTCGGACACGCCACGCCCATACAGTCGGCCGTCGCGGACGGTGGGCGTGAATGGCGGTGAATTCCACTTCTCCAGCGGGTCAGGCGGCTGCACATCGTAGTGCCCGTAGACCAATACCGTTGGCTTCCCTGGAGCTCCCAGCCATTCCGCGTAGATGAGCGGATTGCCGTAGCCGGACATGGTGCGCACGGTCAGCGACCCTGCGGCCGCGAGCCGTGATGCCACGAACTGGGCGGCGCGGCGCACATCATCAGCGTGCGCCGGGTCGGTACTGACGCTCGGGATCTATGCGAACTCGATCAGCTCATTCAGGATCGTGTCATGCTGTCCCTTGAGGGTCGATAGCACCTGGTCCAGAGCCATCACTTGCCGCCGTCGATGGACAGAACCTGTCCGGTGATCCAGCCGGCGTACTCCGAGGCGAAAAACAGTACGCCATTCGCGATGTCATCGACGCTACCCAGCCGCTTGAGCGCGATGCGCTGGATGAGGGCCTTCTGCCCATCGGCACCGTACGACTCCCACTGTTTTTCCGTCGTCGGATTCGAGCGCACGAATCCCGGCGCGATGTTGTTGACCGTGATCCCCCAGGGACCGAGCTCGTGTGCCAGCTGGCGCGTCAGTCCGATCTGCGCCGCCTTGGCCGATGCGTAGGCCTGGATGCCGGTGAGCGAGATGCCGAGTCCGGCTCCGCTCGAGATATTGATGATGCGGCCGAACCTCGCCGACTTCATCCCGGGCACTACGGCCTGCGAGCAATTGAACGCGCCCGTCACATTGACGTCGAAGATCCCCTGCCACTCCGCGGGCGTGACCTCTTCGATCGGCCGACCTACCTGCCCCAGCACTCCGCCGGCGTTGTTTACGAGGATGTGTACCAGCCCGCCGCCCGCGGATGCGTCTGCCACGAATCGGCCGACCGCATCCGCGTCGCGGACGTCAACCGTGCGGACGGTGCATCTCCCGCCCACATGCTGACAAAGTCGGGCTGTCTCGGCCAGCTCATCCTCGATCACGTCGCACCCCCACACCGCCGCCCCGCATTGCGCAAAGGCGAGCGAGATTGCGCGGCCGAACCCGTGCGCGGCCCCGGTCACGATCGCCGTGCGGCCGGTGAAATCGAATGTCACCCGCGCCGCCCGGACATCGTGGCGGCGAGCACATCGAGCGTCTCCAGTGACTGCACGCGCGTGCCCTGCTCGATGTCATGGATCAGGTTCACCACGGCCGACGTCAACGGGGTCGGCACGCCGACCTCCGCGCCGAGCCGCGCGACGATGCCGAGCTGCGGGTCGACCTCGGTCGCGCGCTTGCGCACGGCGAGATCGCGCCAGATACCGCTGTGCGTCTTGGCCGACTTGCGATTGTGG
>JBOHRY010000309.1:0-4392 GCA_050732955.1 Gemmatimonadales bacterium
GCTCCAGATTCACGCCGGCGTCGGTGAGCACCTGGGCGGCGATACCCTTTTCCTCACGCAGCAGGCCGAGCAGCAGGTGTTCGGTACCGACGTAGGAGTGGTTCAGTTCGCGAGCTTCCATCATCGCGAGCTCGAGCACCTTCTTGGCGCGGGAGGTGTACGGCAATTCGGGTCCGGCAGCAGCGGCGGCTTTCCCCTTCTTTACCGTCTCTTCGATCTTCTGCTGGATTTCCTCCAGCTCCACGCCGAGGTTGGTCAACACGGCGGCGGCGACTCCCTCGCCCTCGCGGATCAGCCCGAGGAGGATGTGCTCCGTTCCGACGTATTCGTGGTGCAGGCGCGCCGCCTCTTCGCGGGCCATCTGCAGCACCTTTCGGACGCGATCGGTGAAATTGTATCCATTCATTTGTGATCTACCTCCTCGAACATCCGGCGCACGAAGGCGGCGCGGTGCTCCGCCAGCGCTGCATCATCCACGCTCACGCAGGCGGCCTGGGCAACATGCGCCGTTTGCGCCAGCACCAACATCCGGTTCAACGTGTAGAGCGGGACGCCCGGCAGGAGCTGCAATCCGACGCCGAGGCGCACCCCGCTCAGAAGATTCACGGTTTCGTCGAACGACAGCGTCCGGGCGTGTCGCAAGACCGCCCATGCGCGCCAGACCCGGTCCTCGAGCGCAGCCGCCGATTGATGGCGCAACACGGCGCGGGCTCGTTCCTCATAGTCCATCACCTGGCGAACCATTCGACCGAGGTGATCCAGCAGTTCGGGTTCCGACTTACCGAGTGTCGTCTGGTTCGACAGCTGGAAGAGGTGACCCAGCACGTCGCTGCCTTCGCCAAACAGTCCCCGGTACGTCAGTCCGACCTGTGCCAGCCCCTGCAGCACCTTGGCGATTTCCTTGGTAAGCACCAAGGCCGGCAAATGAATCAGAACCGACGCGCGAAGGCCGGTTCCGACATTCGTGGGACAGGCCGTAAGATAGCCGAACTCCGGATGGAAGGCGAAGGAAACCCGTACCCCGAGTTCGTGATCGACGCGGTCTGCGACGGCATACGCCGCTTCCAGCGCGAAGCCGGACCGAAGCCCTTGAATCCGCAGGTGATCTTCCTCATTCAACATTGCGCTGGCCGATCGGCCGAGCAGCAATGCAGCGCCGCTGCGAACCCGTCCTGCGGCGTCCAGGCCGGCCAGATCGCGAGACACGAGTTGCCGCTCGTTGAGCCAGCGTCGCGTCGCCGGCGACACCGCATCCAGACGGTAGAGCGCGGCGTCGGCCAGCGTGGGCGCAGACCGCGCAGCCTCGGCCACGGTAGCGACCACCGCTTCCCGCTGCTCCGCCGTGTTGCGCCCCGCGAACGGGCAACCGACGACATTCCGCGCCAGGCGTACCCGGGTGGAAACCACCAGATGCGCCTGCGGCCCCGCGGCGTCGAGCCACGGCATGCCGCCATCGGGGATCTGGCGCAGATCGCTCATGATCCTTCTACTACGCGCAACTGGTCGCGAAGTTCGGCCGCCCGCTCGAACTGCTCGGCGGCGATGGCGGCCGCGAGCTCCTCACGCAGCTCGGCGCGATGGCGCTGCCGCGCTTTGGCCGGCGTGAGTTCCGCCGGGTCAGCGACGCGATATGCCTCGCCAGTGTGTCGCGTCGCGCCGTGCAAGCGGCGCAACAGGTCGCGCAACGGCCGCTCGAACGTGTTCCAGCATTCGGCACAACCGACCCGCCCGGTGGATCGAAAGTCGTGCAGGGTGGCTCCGCAAGCCGGGCATGTCTCGACTGACCCCGCCAGTAGCGGCGCCGTCACCTCGCCCTTCCCCATCGCGGCGAGAAACGCTCCGAGCGGCGTCTGAGCCACCTCGGCGTCCGTCTCGATGCCGCGCTCGGCGGCGCACTTGCTGCAGAGGTGCACCGTGGTGACGGCGTCGCCCACGATCTGCGTCAGCCGCACTACTGCTTCCTGTTCGTGACACGACTGACATTGACTCATGCCAGCACCTCGGCGGCCTGCGCCATTCGCAGCTTGCCCTCTTCCAGCGTGACGATCCGGTCGGCCCGTTGCGCCAGCGCCCGATTGTGGGTCACGACGACGACGGCGGTACCGCTGGACCGCGCCAGTCCCGCGATCAGCTCGTGCATGTCATCGGCGGTATGTGGATCGAGATTTCCGGTGGGTTCATCGGCGAGCAGAATCGCCGGCGCGGTGACCAGCGCGCGGGCGAGTGCTACCCGCTGTTGTTCGCCGCCGGACAGCAGTGTCACACGTGACGCGGCACGAGGGGCAAGACCGACACGCTCCAGCACATCATCCGCGCGGCGCCGGGCATCCGCCACCGAGGATCCGGCGATGAGCCACGGCATCATCACGTTTTCGCGCGCGGTGAAATCGCGCAGCATGTGATGAAACTGGAACACGAAGCCGATGCGGCGATTCCGGATCACCGCGAGAGCCCGGGCATCGAGTCCGCGCAAGGCGCGGCCTTCCAGTGCCACCTCGCCCGAGTCCGGGCGGTCGAGGGCGCCGAGCAGATGCAGAAGCGTGCTCTTGCCGGAGCCGCTCGCCCCGATGATCGCGACGAACTCCGCCGCATCGACCGCCAGATCGACGCCGTCGAGCACCGTGAAGGTGGCGCCGTCGCCGCCGATGAAGCGGCGCACCAGCCCGGTCGCTTCGAGTACCGGCGTCATTCGGCCCGGATGGCTTCCACCGGCAGCAGTCGCGACGCACGACGTGACGGCGGGATGGTAGCGAGAATCGCGACGGCGACGCTGGCGACCACGACGAGCACCACGTCGGTGGCCTCGACGTGCACCGGCAACCGATCGATGAAGTAGATCTCCGGGTTGATGTGGATCCGTTTGTCGACCACTGATGCCACGACCAGCCCGAGAATCAGTCCCATGCCGGTGCCGAGGAGACCGACGATGGCGCCTTGCGCCAGGAAGACGCGTGCGACGCCGCGAGCCTCGAGTCCCATCGCCTGCAGGATGCCGATTTCTCGCGTCTTGAACGCCACGACCATCGTCAATGTGCCGACGATGTTGAATGCGGCAACGATCATGATGAAGAAGATCACCACTCCCATGGCTAGTTTTTCGAGTTGCAGCGCCGAGAAGAGGGTGCTGTTCTTGGATTGCCAGGTCTCGACGAAGTACGGATACCCGAGTGTCTTCTGAAGTCGCTCGGCCACCGGCCCCACCCGCCAGCTGTCCTTGAGCCGCACCGCCAGCGCCGAGACGGCGGTATCGAGTCCGGCGAATTGCTGCGCGGTCGCGAGGTTCATCATGACATACTGATTGTCGTAGATGTACATCCCCGTCTCGAAGATCCCGGTGACTTCCATGGACCAGCGACGCGGCGGGGTGATGGTCCCGGTGATCCGGCTGACACGGGCCGCCGACGGGGCATACATGTAGATGATGTCGCCAATGCGCGCGGAGAGGTGCTCGGAAAGCCTCGCTCCGATCACCACCGCGCCGTCCACGTCGGAGCCGGCGGTCGGCCTGAAGTGCAGATCGCCTTCCTTCATGGCGCTGTCGAGGTGCACCACCACGCTGGTGCCCGCACCGGGTTCCAGGCCGGAGACGAAGACCCCCTCGGGATACGCAGCAGCGTTCTGGACCAGCGACTGCGAGGCGACCTCCGGGGCGACCGCGGCGACTTCGGGGTCCTTGGCGATCACCTTGAGCTCATTCCGCCAGTTATCGATCCGCAGGTTGGGCCCGTACGTCAGCACCCGCATGTGAGGCGATGCCGTGAGGATGCGGTCGCGCAAGTCATTGCGCAGGCCGTTCATGACGCCGAGCACCACGACCAGCGCGCTCACGCCGAGCGTGATGCTGCCGATCGCGATCACGGTTTGCAGCGAGGCGTTGCGGGTGCCGCGCTGTCCGCGCAGGTATCGCAGCGCGATCCGCCGTTCGAGACCGGTCGGCCACCAGCGCCCGATCACGGCGCGCCAGCCTCCGTGCTGACGGACTGCTCGCCTTCGGGACGCATCGCCGGAAAGAGAATCACATCGCGGATCGATGCCTGATCGGTGAGCAGCATCACCAGCCGGTCGATGCCGATCCCGACGCCGCCCGCCGGCGGCATGCCGTACTCGAGCGCACGAACATAGTCGGCGTCGAGCCGATGGGCCTCGTCGTCCCCGGCCTCGCGCTGTCGTCCCTGGTCCTCGAATCGGGCACGCTGGTCGTCGGGATCGTTCAATTCGCTGAATGCGTTGGCGATCTCGGTGCCGTTGACGAAAAGTTCGAAGCGCTCAGTGAGCCGCGCATCGTCGCGGTGTGGCTTCGCCAGCGGCGACAGCGCCTTGGGATAGTCGAGCACGAAGGTCGGCTGCACCAGCCGCGGCTCGAGGGAATGCTTGAACACCTCGTCAAGAAGG
>JBOHRY010000310.1:0-2214 GCA_050732955.1 Gemmatimonadales bacterium
ACTTCCTGGTATTCGCGGATGGCGGGGTCACAGTGTCCGGCGACGCGATACTTGTCGGCGAGGTCGATGTAGACCGGGATGCCTTTCGGGAAGAGCTGGATGGCGCGGCGGTATTCACGTTCGGCGCTCCCTTCCATCTTGACCTCGAAGAGCACCGCGCCGTACGCATGGTGCGCTCGATAGCTCAGCGGCGCATCGATCACGCTCTGGTACCAGAGGGTTGCGACATCGCGCCAGACCGTCTGTCGCGATGCGCTGCGCGTGAGACCCATTCCCAGCAGCGCGGCCGCGCCCGTCGCCACCAGGACCCGACCCAGCGATCCGCGATCGTGAATCCAGGAGCCGGCAAGCCAGAGCACATCGCCGCCAGCGATCACCACGCCGACGGTGGCGAGAAAGAGAGTGCGTTCGGCGACGACGATGCCTGTGGCGAATGCGACATTGCTGACCAGCGACATCCCGATCGCGGTCCAGAGGATGCCGAAGGTGACTTGCGGCCGGGTCCGACGGCAGATCCACGCAACGATACATGTCACGATCAGCAGCGCGGCACCGAAGGACTGCGCGATTCCCCAATGTGTCGCCGCCACGATTTCCTGCGGTGAATAGTCCGCGCGCAGGTGCTCGGGCCAGAAGAAGAGACGGAACCATGTGGGAACCACGCCCAGCATGGTCAACGATCGCCCGCCGAGGCCGAGTCCCTGCAGTGCTTCGGCGGTGAACGACCCCTTGGTGTTGCCGTGCAGCACCGCGCTGCGAATCCCGACGAACGCCACAGCGACCAGGAGCAGCGCGAGAAAGAGCAGACGCAGCGATGCGACCCGTTCACGCCATGGGCGTGGATCCGCAATGACTACCAGCTCCGCCGCCACCATCAACACCGGGAGCAGGATGGCGTGCTCCTTGAACATCAGGGCAACCGCAAACCCGGCGGTCATTCTGGCGATCCAGCCACCGGTGAGTGGAGCGGCGCTCTGGCGCCGATCGATGTACGCGGTCATTAACAGCACCAGCAGTCCGGCAACCACCAGTTCGGCCTGATTCACCGCGACGGCGACCGCCTCGACGTGCACTGGGTGAACCGCGAAGAACGCCGCGGCCAGCCACGCGGCGCCAGCCGGCATCAGCCGCCGGGCGAGGCGATACACGGCAAACGTCACGCCGAGATAGAGCAGAATGGACACGATGCGGAAGACCACCGGATGACCGCCGCCGGCAATCCACTCGCTGGTGAGCATCAAGGTCGTGAACGGCCGGTACAAGTCGCGGGCATACGGTGCCGGCCAGTATGGCTGGATAAAGAAGGTCCACGCGCGCGCCAGCGTGTGCACCTCGTTGTTCCGGCTGATGAGTGCCAGGTCGTCCTGGACCCAATGATTGCCGAGGCAGGTGAGGGTCGACCCGAGTGAAAGGACGGCAAGCGTCACGGGCGCGAGCCAATCGGGGAGGCGGAGATGGCGTTGCCCGTCGCTGGTCAATAGCATGGACGGCATGAGTGACGAGAAACCATGCGATCAGGCATCAAGACGACCCCGTTGGGCTTGCAGAGTTCCATGTCGGGAAGTGAAGAAATCGTGTCGGACCGATGCGACAGTGTTTCAGAACATCTTGTCCTGCAACAACTTATCGGCAAGGCCCGTGCCGTGGCACTCCAGTTGCACTTCTTCCAGCCGGCAACGCTAGGCTCACGACGGGCCCTGGCGCTGAAGGCCGACAACTCAACGCCACCCCAACGGAGACGGAACATGCTGCGCAATCGCAAGGGCTTTACCCTCATCGAGCTGCTGATCGTGGTCGTGATCATCGGCATTCTGGCGGCCATCGCCATCCCGAAGTTCGCGGCGACGAAGGACAAGGCGAAGCTGGCCTCGGTCAAGACCGACGTCCGCAACTCGGAAACCGCCGAAGAGGCGTACTTCTCCGACTACGCGACCTACGGGACGTTCGCGCAGTTGCAGACCGCCAGCAATTACAACCTGTCGGCCGGCAACACGATGACGATCGGCACGAACGCGAGCGGCTACACGGTTACCGCGAGCAACTCGTCGATCTCGAGTGGTATCACGACCTGCCATGTGCAGGTTGCGGCAGGCGCCACATCGGGCGTGGACGGCTACATCATCTGCCCGTGAACGGCTGACGCAGTTCTGGCAGGGATGATCGCGGGGCGTTCATCGGCCGCTCCAAGCCGGTGGACGCCTCGGTTCACGCAAG
>JBOHRY010000311.1:0-10591 GCA_050732955.1 Gemmatimonadales bacterium
GTCGAGGCCCGTGCGCTCCACCACCGCGTGCTGATGCCACTCCTCGAGATGGACGACGACCTCGATGCGCTTCTGTTGGCGGACGGCGCGAATCCCGAAGATGGCCGGAATGTCTATCAGGCCGACGCCACGAATCTCCATGTGGTGTGCCGCCAGTTCGTGACCCTGGCCGATGAGTACGTCACTCCCCCGACGCGTCACCTTGACCACGTCGTCCGCCACCAAACGATGCCCGCGCTCCACAAGATCCAGCACGCATTCGCTCTTGCCGATCCCCGAGCGCCCCATGAAGAGGAGTCCGACGCCGTACACGTCGGTGAGCGACCCGTGCAGCGTGGTGCGCGGCGCAAACGCGTCCTCGATGATCGGCTTGATACGCTGGTAGAACTCCGCCGTCTTGAGCGCGGTACGCAGCACCGGAATCTGGCGGCGCAAGGCAAGTTCCAGCAGCGGTTCCGGCGGATCCAGCTTCTTGGTGATGAACACCACCGGCAGATCGTAGCGAAAGAATCCTTCCAGCGAGGCACGCCGCGTGGCGGCATCGAGGGACGCCAGGTAGGTGATCTCGGTTTCGCCGAGGACATGGAGGCGGTCGGGAGTGAATCGCCCCAGGTATCCGGCAAGCGCCAGGCCTGGAGACGCTATGTCCGCATGAGGAACCAGTCCGTCGAGCCCCAGCTCACCGGTGAGCGCCTCGAGCTCGAGTTGCTCGCCTGCAGCGAGGAAGTCACGAAATCGCAGCGGGGACTCCTTGGTTCTCAGCCGGAGCGAAGGCCGGCAGGCCGGCGGCCAGGTTCAGGAGGTGCTGCTCCACGACGTGTGCCGCAGCATCCCAGGTGAGGCACTCGGCCCAGGCCCGGGCCGCGCCCCCCAGCCGGTCGACCAGCGCCGGATCGGAAGCCAGCCGGAGCATCTCCGCGGCCAGGCGCGTCGCATCGCCGTGAGGCACCAGCACGCCGGTTTGCCCGTCTCGCACCGAGTCGCGGAGGCCCGGTGAATTCGACGCGAGCGACGGGGTACCGCAGGCTGCCGCTTCCATCACCGTGATCCCCCACCCTTCCTTCGGGGAAGGAAATACGTTCGCCACGGCCTCTCGCAAGAGCCGGAGACGGGTCGCGTCATTCACGAAACCGTGGAATCGGACCGTCCCGGACAGCCCTTGGCTCTTTGCCAGTGCTTCCAGCCGAACGCGATCATCGCCCGTGCCTGCAATATCCAAGCTCAGGTCGGGACGGGTGCGCCGCGCGATCGCCAGCGCCTGGATCAGGATATCGAGGCCTTTGTACCGCTTGAGTCGGCCGATATACACGAATCCTGCGGGATCCCGGCGAGGCAGATTCGCGTCAGGTGCGAAGTGGCGAGTATCGACGCCCGGATAGACCACCGCGATGCGTTCCCGCGGAATGCCGCGCCGGACGAGGTCGTCGCGGGTCGAATCGCTGATGGCGTGAAACCACGCACGCCGGTAGACCCGCGGTATCGCGAGTTCTGCCGCGAACACGGTGGCGGCCACGGGCCACGCCACTTCCTGGAACGCGGTGGCGCCGAAAAGGTGAGGCACGATCGCGTATAGCGGCCGATCGGTCACCAGCGGGGTGAAGAGTGGCAATTTGTTGATGTCATCCACGATGACATCCGGCTGGAACGATCGGGCCGCGCGTGACACGGCCCGCAACCCCCGCCACGCGAACGAGTGGCGGGTACCGTGACGGCGCACGTCGATGCCGTCCACGCTTTCCTCGGCCGCGCCGCCTTCGAAACCACAACAGATCAGCCGCACCGTGTGGCCGCGCCGGGCTAGGCGCGAGAAGAGTTCGAAGAGATGAATCTCGGCGCCGCCGGCCTCCGGATTTCGGCGATCCTGCCAGTTGACCAGGAGGACTTTCACCGATTCACCCTAGAGCCGGCCAAGATCGCGCGCCACGCGGTCGAGTACACCATTGATGAACGCCGGCGCCCGGGCGCCGGCGAAGCGGTGCGCGAGCCAGAGCGCTTCGTCAATGACAACCTTCGGGGGCGCGCTGTTGCAACGCAATTCGAAGATCGCGATGCGCAGGATGTTGCGCTCGACGGTGGCGATCCGGTCCAGCCGCCAGTTGTCCGCCGCCGCCGCCGCGACTCGGTCGATGGTGTCCTGCTGCTCGCGGATCCGCCGCACCAGCGGTTCGACCTCATCGCGCACCAGGCGCACTTCGCCGGTCAGCTCCGCCACTCCGTCTGCACCCCGCGACGTGCCGGAATCAGCGGTGATTTCCAGCGCATAGAGGAGCTGGAGTGTCCGGGCGCGAACTCGGGTTTCGGTCCTGAGCCTCACTCGTCCAGGGCCTGGCGAATCAGGTCTGCGGTGCGCAACGCCGCCTCGGCCGCTTCGCGCCCCTTGTTCCCGGCGGCACCACCAGCCCGTGACTCGGCCTGCGCCAGCGTGTCGCAGGTCAGCAAGCCGAATCCCACCGGGACCAGTGCATCCGACGCGGCGCGGCTGAGCGCTGCCGCGGTCTCACCAGCCACGTAATCGAAGTGCGGCGTCTCGCCGCGGATGACGGCGCCGAGTGCCACAATCGCCGAGTAGCGGCCGCTGTGCGCCGCAGCACTGCACACCACACCCAGCTCGAACGCGCCGGCCACCCAGAGCACGTCCACGTCCCCCGCGGGCAATCCCGCCTCCAGACAGGCCACCATCGCCCCCTCCAGGAGACGAGCCGTAATACGCTCGTGGTAACGGGACACGACCATCGCCACGCGACCGCCAGGCTGCAGGCGTCCTTCGAACTCCGTCATGGCTCAGTGCGCCAGCAGGTGGCCGAGCTTGTCGCGCTTGGCGGCGAGGTAGGCGCGATTGTCCGGCGTGGCGTCGGCGAGCAGCGGGATCCGTTCGACGATCTCGAGGCCGTATCCCTCCAGACCAACCAGCTTGCGGGGATTGTTGGTCATCACGCGAAGCGTCGAGAGGCCGAGGTCGCGCAGAATCTGCGCACCGATGCCGAAATCGCGCAGGTCCGCCTTGAAGCCCAGCCGCGCGTTCGCCTCGACGGTATCATTGCCGACGTCCTGCAATTGGTAGGCGCGCAGCTTGTTGAGCAGACCGATGCCGCGCCCCTCCTGGTCGAGATACACGATCACACCGCGACCCTCTTGCGCGATCAGTTCCAGCGCCCGATGCAACTGTACGCCGCAATCGCATCGCAACGAGTGGAACACGTCGCCCGTCAGGCACTTCGAGTGCATGCGGACGGCGACGTTCGACTGCCCTTCCATGTCGCCGTAAACCAGCGCAACGTGCTCAGCCCGGTCGACGTCGTTGCGATAGCCGATCACGCGGAACTCGCCGAACTCGGTCGGCAGGCGCGCCTCGGCGACGCGATGGACCAGCTGCTCGGTTCGCAGCCGGTAGGCGACTAGATCGGCGACCGCGATCAGCGAAAGACCGTGCTCGGCGGCGAAGGTCTGCAGGTCGGGGAGCCGCGCCATCGACCCGTCGGAGTTGAGGATTTCGCAGATCACGCCCGCGGGCCTGAGCCCAGCGAGTCGGGCGAGATCAACGCTCGCTTCGGTGTGTCCCACGCGGCGCAGCACGCCACCGCGCTGCGCGCGCAGCGGCTGGATATGCCCGGGACGCCGCAAGTCCGCCGGGGTCGTGTCCGCATCGATTGCCACACGAATCGTGGTGGCGCGGTCGCTGGCGGAAATGCCGGTGGTGACACCGAACCGCCGCTCCGCGTCGATCGTGACGGTGAATGCGGTGAGCATCGATTCGCTGTTCCGCTCGACCATCTGCGGCAAGTCGAGCCGGTCGCAATCCTCCGGCGTCAACGCGAGACAGATCCAGCCGCGGCCGTGGCGTGCCATGAAATTCACGATCTCGGTCGTAACCAGTTCGGCCGCGCACACGAGGTCGCCCTCGTTTTCGCGATCCTCATCGTCGACCACGACGACCATCCGTCCGGCCTTGATATCGGCGATGGCGCGTTCGATCGGCGTCAACGTCATCGTGGCTCCCGGCCGCGCCATGCAGCAACGAATCGCTGGACGTACTTCCCCACCGTGTCTCCTTCAAGGTGCACCGCATCGCCCGGCGACCGTTCGCCCAGCGTGGTGTGCTGCAAGGTAAACGGAATCAGCGACACCTGGACCGCATCAGGCGCCGGAATCGCATCGATCGTGAGCGACACCCCGTCCACTGTGATCGATCCCAGCGGAATCGATACCGACGCCACCTCGGGCGGTACCTGGATCGTCATGCGATGGCCACTGCGCCGATGCTGTACCTGCTGCACCAACCCGGTGCCGTCGACGTGACCTTGCACCAGGTGTCCGCCGAGCCGGTCGCCGGCGCGTAACGCCCGCTCGAGATTGACGCGTCGGCCACGAACGTACTTGCTGAACGTCGTGCGATCGAGTGATGAAGCCACCACCTGAACCCGGACGTGCTGCTCGTTGACGTCGGCCGCGGTGAGGCAGGCGCCGTCGACCGCAACGCTTTCGCCGGGGGTGATGTCGGCCCACGGCGTCGCGATCAGCAGTTCGAACGCTTCGCCGACAACTGTCGCTTCATCAACCACGCCCACGGCTGCGATGATTCCGGTGAACATTGCTTACGGCTCCAGTTCGAACAACGCGTCCGTGACGTCCGAACCGCGGCCAAGCACCGACGCGTCCACGACGTGCCACCGCCGCAAATCCGGAAGACGCCGCGCCTCGAGTTGTTGCCACGCAGCGATGCCGGCACCCATCCACGCGGGACTCTGGATCTGATACACCCGATCGACCAGGCCCACCGAGAGGAACGCACTCGCCAGGCGACCGCCACCCTCGACCAGCAATGCATCGACACCGCGAGCGCGGAGTTGCGTCAGACTCTCAGCCAGCGAATCCGACACGAGGACCTCTGCACCGGCCGACTCGAGTTCCGCCCGGCGATCGACCGCCACGGCGCGATCGACGATCACTACCACACGGGCGGTCGCGACATCGCGGTAGAGTGGATGATCGAGCGGCACTCGTCCGCTCCGGTCGAACACCACCCGGACGGGATGTTCGCGCGGTGTGATCGCACCACGCACCGTCAGCCGGGCCTGGTCGGCGACGGCGGTGTGTCCGCCAACCGCGATCCCCGCGAATCCCGCCCTCAGCCAGTGCACCCAGTCACGTGCAGCCTCTCCCGAGATCCATTTCGACGCGCCGTTCGAATCGGCGATGAAGCCGTCCATGGTAACGGCGAGCTTGACCGCGACAAACGGGCGAACACCGGGTTGCAGGTGGCGCAGAAAACGGAAGTTGAGTCGAGCGGCCTCCGCCTCCATGACCCCGATGTCCGCCGGGATCCCCGCCGATCGAAGCTGCTCGGCCCCACCGCTCGCCACGGGATTGGGATCACGCATTGCCATGACCACGCGCGCAATTCCCGCCCTGGTGATCGCCGCAGTACACGGAGGTTGCTTGCCAGTGTGGGCGCACGGTTCCAGCGTGACATACAGTGTCGCTCCGCGCGCCGCGCTGCCCGCTTCGGCGAGCGCTACAGCCTCGGCGTGCGGTCCGCCGAATTCCGTGTGCGCTCCGGAGCCCACCACTCGCTCGCCGTGCGCGACGACCGCGCCGACCAGCGGATTGGGAAAGGTCCGGCCCCAGCCTTGTCGCGCCAGGTCGATCGCACGCGCCATGTGCCGGTGGTCCAGGTCCGCACTAGAAACCAAAGCGCAGCCCGACGCTGGCAAAGAATCGGTCCTCGGCCGGATCGTTCCCGGCAAACGTCGTGACGAGCTTGAGATCGCGTCCTCGCTGCACTCCGGCTTCCGCGATGAGATACACCGACCGCAGCGCCAGACCCGCATCGACGAATCCCATGGCGCGGAAATCGTTGATGTGCAGTTGAATCGGCGGCTCAGCCAGCCGGGTGACCGGATTGGCGACGTAGATGTCGGCGTCCGCCGTGTAGTCGGTCCACCCTGCGCCGGCTCCGACGTCGAGCGCTCCGAACCGTTTGCCCACCACGCCGCGGAGTCCTACGTCCGCAAGGCCGGAGGCGAATTGATAGCTGTCGCCTCCAGGGATGCTGCCGATGCCGATGCGCGGTAACGATCGGCGCATCACGCTCACCGTCACCGCCGGACGCGTCCGGCGCTCGCCCAGAAGCGTCACTCGCGCACCCACGCCAAAACCCAGCGCGACCGTTCCAATCCGGCGGGCAGTCACATCGACATGCACGTCGTCGATCAGGTTGGTCGGCAACAGTTGCGCGGATCCGAGCAGATCCACCGCCAGGCTGCCACCGGGAAGTCCGGCGAACAGGCCCATGGCTCCCTCGACGAGCGGCGCGGGGGCGAAGAGGATCTGGTGAGCAGCTACCTTCGTTCCAACTCCGTTGTAGTTGAAATCCGGAACGACGACCTGTGTCCCATTGAGTCGCAGCGTGATGCCAAGATGCCCGAACCCGCCAAGACTCCCGGTGGCGCCAAGAAACGGATTGCCGCCTGCCACCAGCAATCCGCCAACGGGTACGAATACCGCCGCGCCGTCCACCCCTGCGTTGCAGATGTTCCGTTCGGTAGTGCCGCCGAACGGGCCCGCGGCGTAGGCATTACAGGTCGCGTTCCCTTGCGCGGGAAGCCGGTTGCCGTTGCCGCACACGACGAGTGCGGTGAACCACACCACCACGCGCCGCAGCCGCTCCCCCGTCTGGCGGGGTCGACGAAACGAGATCACGACACGAACTCCACGGCTCGGCGACCCCGCTCGATCGTCCCGCAGTCCCACGTCGCCACTCCCGCGGACGCCGCCGCCGCGCGGACCTTCGGTGCAGCCTCTGGCGGGACGACGGCGATCATGCCGATGCCGAGATTGAAGACGTCGCGCATCTCTGCGACGGTGATGTCTCCGCCAGTGGCAATGGTGCGGAACACGATCGGCCATTGCCACGACGCAGCATCGATCCGGGCGGAGCACTCTGCCGGCAATACACGAATCAGATTGCCGCCGATCCCGCCACCGGTGATATGCGCCAGGCCATGCAGCAAGCCAAGCACCGGCCGGATCGCCGCGTCATAGCTCTGGTGGACCGCGAGCAGCGTGTCAACGAGCGGCACCGAAGTCCCGGGCAACGGCGATGCAAGCGACAGCTGCATCTCGTCGAGAAGGACGCGTCGAGCGAGCGTGTATCCATTGGTATGCAGGCCGGTCGACGCGTAGGCAATCAGCGTGTCGCCCGGCGCGATGCGATCGCCGTGAATCGCCGCGGCTTCATCAACGACGCCGACGATCGTGCCAGCCAGGTCGAAGGTGCCCGCCGTATAGAGGCCGGGCATCTGGGCGGTTTCGCCGCCGGCGAGGCTCATGCCGTGATGTCGGCAGCCGCGCGCGACGCCGGCGACAATCGCCTCGATCGCTGCGGGCGTCAGCCGATGCCCCGCCACATAGTCCATGAACGCCAGGGGCCTGGCACCGTGAACCAGGATGTCATTGACCGAATGGTTGACCAGGTCCTCGCCCACGGTATCGAGACGACCAACCTGCTGCGCAATCAGGACCTTCGTGCCGACCCCGTCGGTGCTCATCACGAGCACCGGCCGCGTCACGTCGGCGGGCAACCGGATCATGCCGCCGAATGCGCCGATCGTCCCCGCCGAAAGTGCGGTCCGGGTGCCGGCGACCAGTTCGCCGATCCGGGTCTTGGCGGCGTCCGCGGCCTCGAGGTCGACGCCCGCATCGGCATACCGTGGTGACGTCATGACTCGGGCCTCGCCGCGGGCACGTGAGTCAGGTCGACGAACTGGCGGACGCGTTCTTCGACATCATCGCGGGTGACACCCTCGAATCCGCGAATCCCGAAACCGGAAACCGAATACGAGCCCATCGTGGCACCGTATACCATCGCACGGCGCAACGTGTCGGTTCCGATGTCGTTCGCGCCGGCCAGGTATCCCATGAATCCGCCGGCGAACGCGTCGCCTGCGCCGGTCGGATCGAAAACCTCCTCGAGTGGAAACGCCGGAATGTGAAAGCTCCGTCCCGCCTCGATCAGCAGCGCGCCGTACTCGCCCTGCTTGATCACGACCCGCTTGGGTCCACGAGCAAGTATCCACCGACCGGCGCGATGAATGTTCCAGTCGCCGGAAAGCTCCCGGGCTTCGCCATCGTTGACCATCAACATGTCCACGCGCTGCAGCAGCCGGAGCAGGTCGTCCCGTTTCGACTGGATCCAGTAATTCATGGTGTCACAGGCGCAGAAGATCGGCGCCTTGACCTGCTCGAGCACGCGCAACTGGAGGACGGGATCGATGTTGCCGAGAAAGACCAGCCGGGCCGAGTCGGCACCCGGTGGAAGGCGCGGATTGAAATCCGCAAACACGCCGAGCCGGGTTTCCAGCGTCTCCCGGCTCTGAAGATCGTACGAGTATTTCCCTTTCCAGCGGAACGATTCACCCGTCACTCGCTCGACGCCGCCCCAATCGATTCCCCGTTCGGCCAGCGCGTCAAGCTCATGGACCGGGTAGTCGGAGCCGACGACACCCACCACGCGCACCGGATGCAGCAGCGACGCGGCCACGGCAAAGTGCACCGCCGAGCCGCCGAGCGCGTCGGCTGTCGCGCCGAAGGGCGTGAAGATCGAATCGAGCGCCACACTGCCAACGACCAGGAGGGTCATCCCGCTACATCCGGTCCGGGGCGGATATCCCCAGGAGGGTGAGCGCGTTGCCGAATACCTGGCGCACCGCGCGCGCGAGCATCAGCCGTGACCGTTCGACGGCCGGCGCTTCGCCCAGCACCCGCGAGGTGTGGTACCAGCCGTGGCTCATGCGCGCGAGTTCCTCCAGGTAGGTCGTGACACGGTGCGGCTCGGCCTCCCGCGCTGCCCGTTCGACGACCGACGGAAATTGTGTCACCTGCTTGATCAGCGCGATGTCATCTGAGCTCAGCACGGTCAGGTCGAATTCCCCGGTGATCGGCGGCACTGCCGCGGTGAGGTCGACCCCGGCGTTCCGCAGGATGCCCGACATCCGCGCGTGCCCCATCTGGACGTAGAACACCGGGTTCTCATCGGTGCGCGACTTGGCCAGCTCGATATCGAAGACCAGGTGCGAATCACCGCGGCGCATCAGGAACCAGAAACGCGCGGCGTCGACACCGACCTCCTCGTAGAGATCGCGCAGCGTCACGAAATCGCCCGAGCGCTTGGACATCTTCACTTCCTCGCCGCCACGCACCACTCGCACCAGCTGCACCAGCGCGACGTCGAGCCAACCCGCCGGCAGGCCGAGCGCCGTGAGTGCGGCCTGCATGCGGGCGATGTACCCGTGATGATCGGCGCCCCAGACGTCGATGGCATGCTCGAACCCTCGCCCGAACTTGTCGAGATGATACGCGATGTCGGGCGCGAGGTACGTGTACGAACCGTCGGACTTGCGGAGCACCCGATCCCGATCATCGCCGAACGATGACGTGCGCAACCAGAGCGCACCGTCCTCTTCGAAGGTCAACCCGGCAGTCTTGAGTCGCGCAATCGCTGCAGTCACTTCGCCGCGGTCGTACACGGATTGCTCCGACGCGATCACGTCGAACCTCACGCCGAAATCCGCCAGCGTCGCATCCTGTTCGGCGCGTTGTGAGGCGAGGACCGCGGCGCGGCAGCGGGCGACACCGGTTGCCGGATCGAGGTCGGCAAACGCTGGCCCTTCGCTGGCGAGCAGTTGCTCCGCAGCGTCCTTGAGATACTCGCCGTGATAACCGCCATCGGGGATCGCAGCGGACCGGCCGACGGCCTGCTGGATCCGCGCCCAGAGCGACTCCGCCAGCCGGGCGATCTGCGCACCGGCGTCGTTGACATAGAACTCGCGAGTGACCTTGTGCCCGGTCCATTCCAGCAACGCGGCGATGCCGTCACCCAGCGCCGCGCCGCGCCCGTGCCCCACGTGAAGCGGACCGGTGGGATTGGCCGACACAAACTCGACGTTGACCCGCCGGCCCTGGCCTGAAGTCGATCGACCGTACGCGCGTCCTTCCGCCGCCACGCGTGCGAAATCCTGCGCCAGCGTGTCAGCAGCCAGGCGAAAGTTGATGAACCCCGGTCCGGCGACCTCGGCCGCCGAAACACCTGCTGCCGGAAGGTCGAGCGCTGCAATCACACGTTCTGCCATGGCGCGAGGGTTGGTCCGGTCCCGCCGAGCAAGTTGCATTGCCAGGTTGGTCGCGAGATCGCCGTGGGTCGGGTCGCGCGGTCGCTCCAGGGTGTAGCCGACTTCGTCGCCCAGCGCACCGGCGACGCGCGCCAGCTCGGCGCGCAAGCGCTCGGTCACGATCCGTCGGACTTTCCCGGCTTCGGCGTCGCGGCCGCTCACGGGTCCGCCGGCGCCGAGCGCTTGGCGCCAGCCTTCACTTCGGATGCGGCGTCACTACCACTTCCGGACTTGGCACTCGATGCGACGTCGGGCTTGGATTCGGACTTGGCCTCGGCGGCCTGGGCACTGTCCGACTCCTTTCGAGGTCCCTTGCCATTCTTGCCGTAGTCGGTGATGTAGAATCCGCTCCCCTTGAAAATCACGCCTTGACCGCCAGAGATGACGCGCGAAGCCTTGGCGCCACAAACTGGGCACTTCGATAC
>JBOHRY010000312.1:0-4051 GCA_050732955.1 Gemmatimonadales bacterium
CGTGGCCGTCGAGGCCGGGCTTCGCGACGAGAACACGAATCGGACGGGCGAGCGTCGCGGCGCTGCTTCTGGAAGGCATCAACACTCCCCTCCGGGACGAATCACTTGAACCGGAGCAGCCCGGCGAGACCGTCGATCGCTTCGGCGACCTCCGGCTCGTAGATGACGTCGAGCGCGACGCGTTGGCGCAACGCCTCCTCGATCGCGTCGTCGATCACGTCGGCGGTCGGCATCACCTGGCCATCCTCTCTGAGGTCGCGCGCCAGCGTGGACATTCTGCCGGTCTGCGCCGACCGGAATCCCGGCAGGATCGCCTCGCCGCGCACCAGCAGGAGCCGGATCTTTCCCTGGGCCAGTGCATCGAGCGTTTCCCGCACGCCGTTCACCGCCCAGCCGGTGCCAAGCCCTTCGGCGAGGTCGTCGATGTGTCTCGCTTCGGACGCGCGAGCGTGCGCCGCCTTGACCGCCATCGCCAGCTGATGCACCGCCGCGGGCGTGGCGTCCTTGGGCGCGAGCCGGGCCAGGCCGATGAGACGATCGGCGACATAGTTATGGAGGAATGGTTCCAGCGCCGCTGCTTCGTTGGCTGGCGCAGCGATGACAATCTGGTGACCGGGCGATCGCCGATCGAGGTCGAACACCGCGCGCGCCACAGCTTCGAGGTGCCGGCGGCGCTCGTCCCGGATGCGATTGTGGAATGTGTGCTCGCCCGTGGCATCGCCGCGGGCACCGGCCGCGTGGTATCGCATGCCGCGGGTGACTTCCGAGACAACCTTCTGCACCATCTTGGCCTCGTACGCCGTCACTTCCCAGATGAGCGCCGAATTCCGGTCGAGAGTGACGGTGAGGATCCGACCGAATTCCGATTCGCTGGCGGCCAGTTCCCGCACCAGCGGTGTGCGATCCACCGCCAGGCGCGAGCGATGCACCCGGGGCAGCGGGCGGACTTCGAATAGTCCCATCGGCTCGCTCGCGAAGATCGCGATGCCCTGCGCGTCCGGCAGGTGTGCTTCGTCGCGGAGATATTCGACGATGCGCGCCAGGTCGGATCGGACCGATTCCTGGGCGTGCTTGTCCCAGCCCATCGACGGCAGCGCGTACTCGAGTTCCTTGACGCGATTCCTGGCCTTCGTCAGGTACTTGCTGCGCGTGCGATCGCGCGGCTCGAGCTTGAGGTAGCAACTCACCACCGGGTGCGCGCCCGGCTTCATGCGCAGAATGTCCTGGGTTTCCACCGCCCGCCGGGCCCTCGCCATGGCGTGCTCCTTCCCTGATGCTAGAAGAACACCGGCTCGCGATACGCTCCCCACACCACCTCCAGCACGTGACGGATCTCGAACAGGGTGCAATAGGAGCGGGCGCAATCCAGCATCGCCGGAATGATGTTGTGATCGGCGCGGGCTGCATCGCCCAGCGCCTTGAGGCAGGCATCGACCCGCGTCTGATCGCGCGCGGCACGCATCGCCGCCATCCGGCGACGCTGCTCATCCTCCGCGCTTTGATCCACCTTGAGGATCTCGATCGGCGGCTCATCCGCCTCGACGAACGCATTGAGTCCCACGATGGTGCGTCGGCCCGACTCGACTTCGGCCTGGAACCTGGCAGCCGAGCGCGCGATTTCGCGCTGGAACCAGCCGGCGACGATCGCCGTCACGGTGCCACCCATCGCATCCACCTGCTCGAAGATCGCTTCGGCATCCGCCTCGAGCTGTTCCGTGAGCGCCTCGATGAAGTACGAACCGCCCAGTGGATCCGCGACGTTGGCGACGCCGGTCTCGTACGCCAGGATCTGCTGGGTACGCAGGGCGACGCGGACGGAGTGTTCGGTCGGCAGCGCCAGCGTTTCGTCCAGCGCGTTGGTATGCAGCGACTGGGTTCCCCCCAGCACTGCGGCGAGCGCCTGGTACGCGACCCGCGCGACATTGTTCATCGGCTGCTGCGCGGTCAGCGACACGCCGGCCGTCTGGCTGTGAAAGCGCATCTTGAGCGACCGCTCGTCGCGCGCGCCGTACCGCTCGCGCAGGTGCCGCGCCCAGATCCGGCGCGCAGCGCGGAGCTTGGCGATCTCCTCGAAGAAGTCGTTGTGGACATCCCAGAAGAAGGAAAGCCGCGGAGCGAACCGGTCCACGTCGAGTCCTCGCGCGATGCCGCGCTCGACGTAGGTGAATCCGTTGGCCAGGGTGAAGGCGAGCTCCTGGGCTGCCGTGGCGCCGGCTTCACGAATGTGGTATCCCGAGATGGAAATCGAATTCCACTGCGGCGTGTGCGTCGCGGTCCACTCGAAGAGGTCCACGATGATCTTGAGCGACGGCTCCACCGGATAGATCCACGCGTGCTGGGCGACGAACTCCTTGAGAATATCGTTCTGGATCGTGCCCTGCAGCCTGGCGATCGGCACACCCTGCTTCTCGGCCGCCGCCACGAAGAAGCAGAAGAGGATCGCTGCCGGGCCGTTGATGGTCATCGAGACCGACACCTGGTCGAGCGGGATGCCATCGAACAGCGTCTCCATGTCGGCCAGCGACGAGATCGCCACGCCGCACTTGCCGACTTCGCCTTCGCTCCGCGGATGGTCGGAGTCGTAGCCCATCAGCGTCGGAAAATCGAACGCGACGGAAAGCCCGGTCTGCCCGCGTTCGAGCAGGTACTTGTACCGGCGGTTGGTGTCCGCGGCCGTGCCGAAACCTGCGAACTGCCGCATGGTCCATAACCGGCCGCGATACATGGTCGGATGAATGCCGCGGGTGTAGGGGTAGTCGCCCGGGAGCGGCTCGACGGTCGCGACGTCCAGCGGCGTGTATGCAGCCTCGAGGGGCCGCCCCGAGATTGTCGTGAAGTCGCTGTCAGTGCGAAGCGGCATGGCGGCGACGCGTGCCTTCCATTTCGCCACCTCTTCGCGGAGGCGTATCAGCTCCTCTTCCTGCATCGCTACCCGCTCGAGCAATACCTCGTGCGGGCCTGCAGTCGTGGTCATACGCGGACTCCTTCCTTGAGCGCCGCGACAATCTCGGTGGCGAGTTCGTAGGGACTCGTCCGCCCGGCCGATACCTGATCGAGCCGGGCCGCGATCATTTCCTCGGCTTGCGACTCGCGCCACAACCAGCGACGCATCGCCCGTTCGATGACGTCGCGCGTGCGTTCGGCGAGTCGCGCGCGTCGTCGGTTGGCGAGCGTCCCCGTGCGTTCGAGCCACTCCCAGTGACGGTCGAGTTCCTCGACCAGTGCCACGACGCCTTCACCCTGCGACGCCGTCGTCAGCAGCACCGGCGGCCGCCACGCGTCGGACTCGCCGACGTCGGCCACCGGGGTCGGTCCGGATCGGAAAGCACCATGGTGAGCGGGTACCCGGCGCAGCGCCTTCCCCAGCCTCAGATCGAGTGAGAGTTCCAGTTCTCGTCGGAGCTTTTCGGCACCGGGGCGATCGGCCTTGTTCACCACAAAGAGATCGGCGGCTTCGATCACACCGGACTTGAGGGCCTGGATCCCGTCGCCCGATTCCGGCACCAGCACCAATGCCGTGGTATCCGCCATCCGCGTCACATCGAGCTCGGACTGGCCGACGCCGACCGTCTCGACAATGATGCGATCGAACCCGGCGGCGTCGAGCACGTCGCACACTTCGCGAGTGGCCGTCGCCAGTCCGCCGAGCGAACCGCGCGTCGCCATGGAGCGGATGTAGACGCCCGGATCCAGCGCCACGCTTTCCATGCGGATCCTGTCGCCGAGAAGCGCGCCGCCGGTGAATGGCGACGTCGGATCCACGGCGACGACGGCGACCCGCCATCCCGCCGCGCGATAGGTAGTGACCAGGCGTTCGGTGAGGGTCGACTTGCCGGCTCCGGGAGGACCGGTAATGCCCAGGCGACGGGCTCGGCCAAGACGCGGGTGCAGCGTGGCGAGCAGGTCCTCGAACCCGTCACGACCATTCTCGACGATCGAAACGGCGCGGGCCAGCGCTGCGACGTTGCCGCTCAGCAAGGCCGCGATCAGGGCGTCGTCGGTCATGCCGGAAGCTAGCACCGCCATTGCACTTGGGCCACGAACGCGGGGC
>JBOHRY010000313.1:0-3758 GCA_050732955.1 Gemmatimonadales bacterium
GGCGCCATCGCCCGATTCGCGCCGGTGATGCGCGCCGTGACCGATCTCGCCGAAGCCGGCGCACCGGTGGTCGGCATCTGCAACGGGTTCCAGGTGCTGTGCGAGGCCCGGCTCCTGCCGGGAGCGCTGCAGCGTAATGCCTCACAGCGATTCACGGCGCGGCCGGTGGACATCCGCATCGAGCGCGTCGATTCCGCGGGCACCTGCGCCTACCGCGCCGGGGAAGTGATCCGGATTCCGATCGCGCACGGCGAGGGACGCTACGTCGCTGATGCCGACACGCTGGACGGGCTCGAATCCGGACACCGGGTGATCTTCCGGTACGTTCCCGTGGCGGGATCGGGCCTGCCGCACAATCCGAATGGCTCGCTCAACGATATCGCCGGCATCTGCAATGCGGCCGGCAACGTGATCGGACTGATGCCGCACCCGGAACGCCTGGCGGAACCGGCGCTCGGGTCCGACGCGGGACAACGATTTTTCACTTCGCTGACGCAGTGGATCGAGACCGGAGTCGCCGCGTGACCGCCATCGCTGTCGCGGAAGCCTTTCCCGGGGAGCCGGAGGTCACGGAATCGCTGGTGCGTGAGCACAAGCTCAACGCCGGCGAGTACGACGCTATCCTTGGCTTGCTGGGCCGCACGCCCACTCTGACCGAACTCGGGATTTTCTCGGCACTCTGGTCGGAGCACTGCTCCTACAAGCACACCAAGGCCGTGCTGCGCCGCTTCCCCACCGACGGTCCGCTGGTCGTTCAAGGTCCGGGCGAGAACGCCGGCGTGCTCCGACTCCCCGAGGGCTGGGCTGTCGCGTTCAAGATCGAGTCGCACAACCACCCCAGCGCCGTCGAACCGTACCAGGGCGCGGCCACCGGTGTCGGAGGCATCCTGCGCGATGTCTTCACCATGGGAGCCCGCCCCGTGGCACTACTCAATTCGCTCCGCCTGGGCCCGCTCGACGATCCGCGCAACCGGTATCTCTTCGCCGGGATCGTGAAAGGCGTGGGAGACTACGGCAACTGCGTCGGCGTGCCGACGCTCGGCGGAGAAGTCGTGTTCGCACCGGGGTACACCGGCAACCCGCTGGTCAATGCCATGGCGGTGGGTCTTCTCAAGGAAGCCGATCTCGCCACGGCGCGTGCGAGCGGCGTCGGCAACGTCCTGCTTGCGGTGGGCGCCAGCACGGGGCGCGATGGAATTCACGGGGCGTCGTTCGCTTCGGAGGACCTGACGGCGGAAAGTGAGAAGCGGCGCCCGCAGGTGCAGGTGGGCGATCCGTTCACCGAAAAACTGTTGCTCGAAGCGTCGCTCGAACTCATCACGGGCGATTACATCGTCGCGATCCAGGACATGGGCGCGGCGGGCTTGACGTCGTCGTCGGCTGAAATGGCGGCGCGCGGCGGCGTCGGCGTCGAAGTCGATACCAGCCGCGTGCCGATTCGCGAAGCCGGCATGACACCATATGAGATCATGCTCTCCGAATCACAGGAACGCATGCTCGTCGTTGCGGAGCCGGAACGCGTGGACGAGATCCGCGCGGTCTGCCGCAAATGGGACCTCGATGCCACCGCGATCGGCCAGGTAACCGACGACGGTTTCTTCCGCGTGGTGCATGAGGGACGTGTGGTCGCGGCGATTCCCGGCCGCGAACTGGTCGATGGGTGTCCGATGTACTCACCGCCTGCCGTTGAATCGGAAGTGAGCCGGCAGCGGCGGCGGCGGACGCCGAAAGCGTCCGCGCCACATGCACAAGAAGCACTCGAACGCCTCCTCGATGCACCGACGATCGCCAGCAAACGCTGGGTCTACGAACAGTTCGATGGAACGGTTCGCGCCGACAGCGTCATCGGCCCCGGCAGCGACGCCGGCGTGCTTCGCGTCCCCGGAACGTCGTTCGGCATCGCCATGACGGTTGACTGCCACGCGCGGCACGTCCTGCTCGACCCGTTCGAGGGCGGCAAGGGTGCCGTCGCCGAGGCCGCGCGGAACCTGGCATGCACCGGAGCCCGGCCGATCGGTGTCACCGATTGCCTCAACTTCGGCAGCCCGGAAAAGCCGGAGATCTTTTTCCAGTTTGTCGAGGCGTGTCGTGGCATCGCGGACGCCTGCCGTGCCTTCGGAACTCCGGTGACCGGCGGCAACGTTTCGCTGTACAACCAGAATCCGTCGGGTGCGATCGATCCGACTCCGACGGTCGGCATGATCGGATTGCTCGCGGACCTGTCGCACGCCGTGCCAAGCCATTTTCAGGAGCCCGGAAATGCCATTCTGCTGCTCGGCACCACCCGCGGTCATCTCGGCGGCAGCGCCTATTGGGCCGAAGTGCTGTCCACAGTCGGTGGCGACGCGCCGCCGGTTGACCTCGCCGTGGAACGCGCCCTGCAGGAAACGCTGATCTCCGCCGCGGAACAGCGGCTGCTACGGTCAGCGCACGATCTCTCCGACGGCGGGTTGGCGGTGGCGCTGGCCGAATGCTGCATCGGCGGCCCGTGGGCAACACGCTGCCTCGGAGCCGAAGTCGAGCTCGATCAGCACGCACCTGGCGTCAGCGAGGAAGGCTGGCTCTTCGGCGAGGACGCGGGTCGGGTCATCATCTCCTGCTCGCCCGCCAACGTCGCCGCCCTGCAGCGCATGGCGCACGACGCCGGGATTCCGGCCCATTTTCTCGGGCTGGTTGGCGCGGACGATGGCGACCTGGTGATCCGCCACGCGACACGGCGACGTCAGTGGCCGGTCCGCCGGCTCAGGGAGATCTACGTCGACGCGATCCCGCGCCGCATGGCAGCCGCAATCGAAGGTGGGGCGACATAAATGTGTGGTGTCATCGGAGTCTCCGGTATTCCCGACGCGGCGCGCGTGGCGTATCTCGGACTCTACGCCCTGCAGCATCGCGGTCAGGAAAGCGCCGGCATTGCAGCGGTTGACACGGCCGGGACGACCCGCATCCACCGCGCGATGGGTCTGGTCGCCGATGTATTCAGCGAACCGGCACTTGCGGAGCTCCCTGGCGACATCGCGATCGGGCATACCCGCTATTCCACCGCCGGCGGCACCATCCTGGAAAACGCCCAGCCGTGCCTGGTCAACGACCACGCCGGTCCGCTTTCGGTCGCCCATAACGGGAACCTGACCAACGCGGACGAGGTGCGCGATGCGCTGGTCCGCGAGGGTGCGCTCTTCGCCACAACGAGCGACACCGAAGTCCTGGTGCACCTCATCGCCCGTTCCGGGGCACCCACCATCGAGGGCCAGATTCGCGACGCACTCGAGCAAGTTGACGGCGCATACTCCCTCGTGATGGGAGTGGGCCGGACTCTCTATGCCACCGTCGACGCCCGCGGCTTCCGGCCACTCCTGATCGGTCGCGTACGCAGTGGCGTGGTCGTCGCCTCGGAGACCTGCGCGCTTGACCTGGTCGGCGCCACCTCTGTCCGCGAATTGCAGCCCGGCGAATTTGTCCGGATCGACGACGGCGAAGTGGTCAATCTCGCCCCGTTGGCGGCGCGGAGAGTCTCCCGCTGCATCTTCGAACTGGTCTACTTCTCGCGACCCGACTCGACCGTCTTCGGCGAATCGGTCGATCGTGTGCGCCGCGAGCTCGGCCGCCAGCTCGCTCGGCACCACCCGGCGCCCGGAGCAGACGTGGTGTTCTCGGTCCCCGACAGCTCCAACGTGATGGCACTGGGATACAGCGAGGTGTCCGGGGTCAAGCTCGAACATGGATTGATCCGGAACCATTATGTCGGACGCACCTTCATC
>JBOHRY010000314.1:0-8806 GCA_050732955.1 Gemmatimonadales bacterium
GTCAATGTGCATCGACACGCCGCCTTCGAGCGCCAGCATCGCCGTCCCGGACGGTTCGACTCCCTTTTCGCGCCCGCGGTCGGGAAAGACCGCCATCACCTGCGTGACCACGGGAAAACCGGCCAGCCAGAGCGCCAGATCGAGCATGCCCAGGCCGAGATCAAGCATCGCGCCGCCGCCGGCGAGTTCGCGCTTCTGTCGCCAGCCCAGCCCCGCCCGGCCGAGGCGGGCCATGAACCACCACGCGCGGATCGACTCGAGCTCTCCCAGCTCGCCGCTCTGCACGAATGAGCGGATCTGCTGGACATCGGGTCGATAGCGGTGATTGGCGCCCACCATCAGGACCCGTTCGTGCCGCTGTGCCGCCTTGACCAGCTTCTGCGCTCCGGCCGGTGTGAGTGCCAGCGGCCGTTCGACGAAGACATGCAGTCCCGACGCCAACGCCGCCTGGATATGCGATTCGTGCAGGTGGCTCGGCGTGCAGATCAGCAGCGCGTCGAGATCCTCTTCGTATTCGACCAGCTCCTCGATATCGGCGTATGCATCGGGCACGTCGAAACGATCCGCCAGCGCACGCGCCTTGGGCAAGTCGCTGTCGCACACGCCGACAATCTCGACATCCTTGATCCGTTTGAGCGCCGGCAGATGACCAACCTGGGTCACGGCCCCTGCCCCGACGATGCCGAGTCGCAATCGCTCCGCCATGCCCCGCCCTTCCCCGGTCAGTAGAGCCGCTGGATATCCGTGCCCGGAAAGTAGCTGGCCAGGATGGTTCGGTAATCCTGTCCCGCCCGCGCCCTGCCGATCGCTCCCCACTGGCACATGCCCACCGCATGCCCGTTGCCGCGCCCGTCGATGTCGACGCGCTCAATCCGGCCGCCGGAGCGTGAAATCCTGATGGTGAAGTCGGCGCTTCGCAGCGGACCACCGTCCGCCGGCGACAGCACGCGCCGGATCGCCTGTCCGGTGATCACCACGCGACCGTTGCGGTTCGCCAGCGCCAGCGACGCGACCCGCCCGGTGCGAGTCCGGTCGATGATCCTGAGGTCGGTGACGCCACTGGCGAGAGCTGTCGGAAGATTCTCAGGCGGCAGCGTCCTCCGAAGTGTGGCAGCCAGTTCTCCGGCGGTCCATCCCGCGGTCCAGTGGAACCTCGGCGAGCCGGCGCACCACGGTGTTCCCGAAGGATCGACATCATCGATCGAATGGAGATACGGTCGTGCCGCGCCGGCGAACGCCGCCGCGCCATCCTCCGTGCGACCGCCACAAGTCGAGAAGTAGAACGCATCGATCGGCTGGCCGTTCCAGGTGAGGATCTCGCCTCGAGTCGCGGCGGCGGCCGTGACGGCCAACGAGTTGTCGGCGGCTTCGCCGGCGTACACCTGGTCGCTGGTCGTGCTGGCGAGGTCGTAGCCGCGCTGCTTCCAGCGGCCCTGGTTCCGGATGGCGTAAGTGCGCGAGGCGATCGCCTGCGCCTTGAGTGCTTCCATTTCTCCGGGCGCACGCTGTCCCAGCTCGGCCCCGACCACTCCGGCGACATACTCTTCGAGCGGAATCCGGTTGATCACGGTGAGTCCGCTGTCGCTGCGCCGCAATTCCAGCGCACCGCGATAGTCCCGGCCGTTGAGGCGCAGGGTGCCGGTACGGTCAACCGGTTCGATCACCAGCACCGGCCGGGAGACCGCACCTCGCGTATCAAGCAACGCGACATCCGGCCCGCGCGTCACCGCATCGAAGCTCGCTCCGGCGTCGAGCTGGCGAATGTCACCTTCATCCGGGTCCTCGATCCTGAGCCCGCCGCCGCTGCCGATAGTGGCGCGGTGCACGTTCACCAGCAGACCGACGCGATACTCGGGATCCAGGCTGACTGGAGCGGGTGCCGTGAACAGGACCGGCTCCGGTGGCGCGCACGAACCTGTGAGCAGTGCCAGTCCGACGGCGGCGGCCACCGCGGCGCGGCCGCGATCGGGGGCTCTCACCCTCGATAATTGCCGAAGGCAAGCTCGACGTCGAAGTCCTGGCCGCGCAGGTAGGCCATCACCCGCTGCAGTTCGTCCCGCGACGGCGAGGTCACCCGCAGCTCCTCGCCCTGAATGGTTGCCTGCACCTTGCGAAAGCCTCCGTCCTTGATCGCCCGCTGGATCTTCCTGGCAGTCTCGGCCGGAATGCCCTGGGTGAGAGTGATGACCCGCCGTACCGAGCTCGCCGCCGATACGATCGGATCACCGATCTTGAGGTTCTTCACGGGAACGCCGCGCTTGATGAGGCGGCCGCGGACGATGTCGAGCAGCGCCTCCATCCGGAACTCATCGTCGGCGTGGAGCGCGATCGTCGCCGCGGTACGATCGAATTCGATGGTGCAATGAGTGCCCTTGAAGTCGTAGCGACCGAGAACTTCCTTCGTCGCCTGATTGACGGCGTTGTCGACTTCCTGGAGATCGGCACCCGTCGAAATGTCGAAGGATGAGGTCGAGGCCATGCGGACAATCTAAGAGCGAAGGAGCGGAACGGGATCAGCCGAGAAACGAATCGAGTGCCGCCTCCTCGCTGGCGAGCCGGAGCCGCAAGAGCGCCTTGTCCTTGATCTGTCGCACGCGCTCGCGCGTGATCCCCATCATTGCGCCGATTTCCTCGAGGGTGCAGGACTCCGCGGTGCCAAGACCGAAATAGAGGCGCACGATCCGGGCTTCCCGGTCGCGCAGGCTGCCGAGCACCGTCTCGATGCATTCGGTGCGGGCGTGATCCATCGCGTCGGCGTCAGCTCCGCGCTCGTGCCCGTCGGCGATGTAGTCGAGAAGCCGGGCGTCGTCGCCGGCGACCGTGGGCGCGTCGAGCGAAACGTGCGCCCGCGAGATCGAGAGCGTCCGCTCCACTTCCATGACGTCGAGATCCATCCCTTCCGCGATCTCGCCCGCGGTCGGGTCACGCCCCAGTTCCTGCTGCAAGGCCGAGGTCCGGCGCCCGATCCGGTGCATTTCGCCGGCGCGATTGAGCGGCACCCGGACAATGCGCGACTGGTCGGCCAGCGCCTGCAGGATCGATTGCCGGATCCACCAGACCGCATACGAGATGAACTTGATGCCCTTGGATTCGTCGAATTTGTGCGCCGCGCGGATCAACCCGAGGTTCCCCTCGTTGATCAGGTCCGCGAGCGAGACGCCCTGATGCTGGTATTTCTTGGCGACCGAGACGACGAAGCGGAGGTTGCTGCGAATCAGCCGGTCGAGCGCTTCGTCGTCGCCGGCACGGATGCGCCGCGCGAGGTCTGCTTCGTCGCTGCGCGAGATGAGCGGATACCGGGCGATATCGCGCAGGTACACATCGAGCGATCCTTCATCGGCCCCGCTGGTACTTCCTCCGCCGACGCCGATCCGGAGCGGTTGCATGCGCGAAACGTAACTAGCCTGTGACCGTCAAGTAAGCAATCGCCGCCGGGAGCTACACGTCGTAGGTATCGATCTGCGCTCGCTGCAGCGCGCCGGAGAAGTCGACGTAGCACACCTTGGTCTCGGAATAGAAGTCGTATACCTCCCAGCCGCCCTCGCGATGACCGTTGCCCGTCTGCTTGACACCGCCGAACGGAAGGTGTGCCTCGGCACCGATCGTCGGCGCGTTGACGTATGTGATCCCGTTCTGCAGATCCTCCAGCGCGCGGAACGCCAGGTTGACGTCTCCGGTGTAGATCGAGCTCGAGAGTCCGTACTGCACCTCATTGTTGACCCGCACTGCCTGCTCGTACGACCCGACCCGGATGACGCTGAGCACCGGTCCGAAGATTTCCTCGGTGGCGAGCCGGGAGCCAGGCTTGACGTCGTCGATGACGGTCGGTCGATAGAAATACCCGTTGGCCGTGCGCGCGCTCCGTGGCCGGCTGCCACCCGTGAGCACCGACGCGCCTTGCAAGACGGCGGGGTCGAGATAACTCTCGACCTTGTCGCGCGCCGCGGCGTGGATCAGCGGTCCCACCTGAGTACGCGTCTCGCGGCCATCGCCCAGCACCAGCTTCTCGGCCGCATCGACCAGTCGCGCGACAAAACGATCGTGGACCTTGCGATGCACGATCAGGCGCGACGTCGCGGTGCATCGCTGACCCGTCGTGCCGAACGCACCCCACAGCACCCCGTCGAGCGCCAGGGTCAGGTCGGCGTCGTCCATGACGATCATGGCATTCTTGCCGCCCATTTCCAGGGAAAGCCGCTTGTGCATCCGTCCGCACACCTCGCCGATCGCGGATCCGGTGCTCGACGAACCGGTGAACGAAATCACCGGGACGCGCGGGTGCGACACCAGTGCGCGCCCAGCCGCCTCTCCGCCATGAACCAGCTGGATGACTTGCTCCGGGAGTCCGGCCTCGAGGAGAATCTCGACCAGGAGGTGCGCGGTGTGCGGCACGTCCTCCGACGGCTTGAGGATGACGCTGTTGCCGGAGAGCAGCGCCGGAAATGCCTTCCAGGTCGGAATGGCCATCGGAAAATTGAACGGGGTAATCAGGCCGGCGACGCCGATCGGACGGCGAATCGACATCGCCCACTTGCGCCGCAACTCGGATGGGACCGTGCGACCGAAGAGGCGCCGGCCTTCCGTCGCCGCGTAATACGCCGTGTCGATTCCCTCCTGAACATCGCCGCGGGTCTCCGCCAGAACCTTGCCCATCTCGCGCGTCATCGCGTCGGCGATCTCATCCTTGCGCGCGACGAGAAGGTCGCCCACACGGCGGAGGACGTCGCCGCGCAACGGCGCAGGCGTCCGTGACCAGAGCTCGAATCCGGCCTGCGCCGATTTCACCGCGGCGGCGATGTCGGCGGCGCCGGAATCGGGGAACCGGCCGATCACGTCGCGTGTGTCTGCCGGGTTGCGATTCTGGAAGTAGCGGCCGGAAGCAGCAGCCACCCATTTCCCGCCGATGAAGTTCTTGAAGGTCTTCGCCATGGGATTTCGAGTCCGGTTCAAGGACAGATCCAGCTGAGCCGACCGGCCGCTGGTCCGGTGCGATGCATGATTTCAATTCCGGCAAGAGCGAGCCCGGTGATCAGCACGAGCAGGCCGCCGATATGAGCTACACCCCGGCGATGGATCCACGCCCCGCGCATCGCCCATATCCCCGCGGCGCTCACGCCAAGCGTACCCAGGAGATAGAGGAAGAGCATCGTGCCACAAGTCTTGCCATACGGCCAGAACGGCAGCGCGGCCGCTCCCGCCGCGCCCAGTAACGTCCGGAACCAGACTCCCACCTTGTCGCGACCTCGGGTCTGCACCGACGCCGAAGCCGAAGCAGCTACCGGCGCGGATCGCGCGGGTTGCGAGCCTGCGGGAAGTGCAGCCGGCGCCGCGGCAGGTGTCACTGGAGTCTTGCCGCTGGCAATGATCTTGTCGATCTCGGCCATTTCCTTGTCCCAATCGCGGGGCTCGGTCACACGGTCTCCTTCTCGATGCCGAGTTTCTCGATCTTGGCGTACAGGTTGGACCGCGGTATGCCAAGCACCCGGGCTGTTTCGGTGATGTTCCACCGATTCTCGCGCAGGCGCGCGACGATGAACGCCCGCTCGGAATCTTCCCGGAATTCCATCAGGGTCCGGTCGCCGGCGTCGGCGGCGAGCTGAACCGGATCGGTCGTCAACCCGGGTTCCGGCGGCAGCACTGTGTCGATGTCATCCTCCACCACCTCGGCACCGGGCGCCAGGATCAAGAGACGCTCGACCGCGTTGCGCAGTTCGCGCACATTGCCCGGCCAGCGCCGGCGCCTGAGCCGCTGCAGCGCGCCCGATGTGAACGTCTTGCGCGACATCCCGGGCCCGCTGCCCAGGACGTCGACGAAGTGCTCGACCAGCGAGGGGATGTCCTCGGTCCGATGCCGCAGCGGGGGCACCTGGATCAGCATGACGTTGAGACGATGGTAGAGGTCCTCGCGAAAGCGCCCGGCGGCGATCTCGCCGTCCAGATCGCGATTGGTCGCCGCGATGACCCGGACGTCGATGCGAATCGACTTCGTCCCGCCGACGCGGACGATGACATCTTCCTGCAGCGCGCGGAGGATCTTGGCCTGCGCGTTGAGCGCCAGGTCGCCGATTTCGTCGAGGAAGAGCGTCCCGCCGTCGGCGACCTCGAACTTGCCGACCTGGTCCGTCGTGGCGCCGGTGAACGATCCCCGGACATGTCCGAAGAGCTCGCTCTCGACCAGCTCGCCCGGGATCGCCGCGCAGTTGACTTCGACGAACGGCTTGGCGCGGCGCCCGGAACCCTCGTGAATCGCGCGCGCAACGAGTTCCTTGCCGCTGCCGTTTTCGCCCACGATCAGCACCCGGGCGTTGGTCTTCGCCACCCGCGACACGAGTTCGCGGATCTTCTGCAAGCCGGCGCTGTTCCCCACCATGGCGAAGCGGGCATCAGTGGCATGCGCCAGGCGGTCGCGCAGGCGCGCGTTCTCGCCCACGAGTTCGCCGTGCTCCAGGGCTCGCTGCACCGTCACCAGCAACCGATCGGAGTCGAGCGGCTTCTCCAGGAAGTCGAATGCGCCGTGCTTGACCGCTTGCACCGCGGTGGAGATGGTCCCGTGCCCGGAGATCATCACCACCCGGACGCCGGGGTCCTGCTGATGCAGCTGCTGGAGCGTGTCGATCCCGTCGATGCCCTGCATCTTCACGTCGAGGAGAATGAGATCGAACGGGGCGGCACGGTGCGTCGCGAGGGCTTCGCCGCCGGACGCCGCCTTGACCACCTCGTAGCCCTCATACCCCAGCACCTGCGCCAGCACGTCGCGGATCGACGGCTCGTCATCGACCACCAGGATCCGGCCTTTCATCACTGCACGCCGCCGCGATACACCGTCATGCCGTCCGACCGGATGCGGAAGCCGCCAACCGACGGCGGCAGCGAGACGGGCATCCGTCCGTCTCCGCCGTGCCCGGTGATCCGGGACACCACACTACTCACCACGTTGGCGGGGAGCGGAACACCGCGCACCGTGGCGTGACGAATCTGGAATTCACCGACGCCGGGACGAACCGGCGTCAAGCTCCCCTCGACGGTGATCGCCTCATAGGCGTGCCGACCGGGAATCACGTCGCGGAGCACGGCGGGAATCCGCGCGCTGTCGACGACCGTCCGAATGCGTATGGCCCGTTCCTCCAGTTCAACCGTGAGCGAATCACCCACGACGCCCGGCAGAAAATTAGTGCCGCGCACGAGCAGCGCCGCCACTTCGTCCGGTCCGAGGACGACAGAATCGCGCCCCGCGCGACTCAGGGATTGCACCGCTGCAGTGGCCCGGGAGAGCGCCGACGGCGTTGGATGGCCGATGCGCGCCGCCGCGGCTGCGGGATGCAGCGTCCGATCGATCCAGCGATGGATGTCGTCACGGAACCACCAGGCGGCAGCCGCCGCAACCAGCAGGATTACCAACCCGACGAGGCGGCCGAGGCAGCGCATCGCTCAAACGTAACCGGCTGCCCGCGTTCGACCCCGCGAGCCACTTCTCCCGCCTGGGCCTCGGCATTAGCGTCCGCGCATGGCGGACGACAACGCGGTCCGGGTCAGCGCATCGCTCACGATCCCGCGCGCGGAACTACTCTTCAAGGCTTCGCGCAGCGGCGGCCCCGGTGGGCAGCATGTGAATACGTCGTCGTCGCGAATCGAGGTCGTCTGGGATGTCGCGGCCTCGCCGTCGCTCAACGAAGCCCAGCGCGCCCGATTGCTGTCGCAGCTGGCATCGCGGCTCGATTCGAGCGGGAAGCTGCGGCTGGTCGCACAGGATGAGCGGAGTCAGTTGCGCAATCGCGAATCGGTGGTGGCTCGACTGGCCGACATCGTCGCCCGCGGGTTAATCGTCCGCAAGACCCGCCGACGGACACGCCCGACGGCCGCGTCGCGCGAGGCACGCCTCGCCTCCAAACGCAAGCAATCGGCGCGAAAACGCGATCGCCGGCCACCGGCGGAGGAATGATGCGGTTCGCACGGTCGATCGCGATGGGAGTAGGATGTCTACTCCTTCTGGCCGTTCCCGCCAGGGGTCAGGACCTGCGCGACGGCACGTGGCGAGGCTGGCTGCAGCAGACCGACCAGGACAGCATCCGGGTGAGTTACCTGGTGCAGCACAGCGGCAAGCACATCCTCATCACGCTGACGGGCCGCAGCGGGACCCAGTACGACATGTCCGGCGTCAAGCTCAAGAGCGACGTACTGACCTTCGATTGGGCGATGGGCTTCGGATCGTTCCTCTACTGCCGCCTTTCCCGCCGCGACGGCAGGAGTTTCGAGGGGACCTGCAACGACCGAAGTCCCGGTGCCACCGGCAAGGGCATCCGGGTCTGGTTGATGATGACTCCGGATTCCACGCGGAACTGACTGGCGCCGCCGTGCGGCCTACTGGCCCGCGTCCAGGTGATTCCAGTTGACGATCGCGTTGAATCCCATCGCGAAGGTTCCTTGCGTCTGCCAGCGCCAGTAGGGGCGGAACGCGAACATCACGATGTGACCGTTGCCGACGCTCTCATCGACCAACTGCGCCCGGCTCGACAGCGCTTCTCCACCGGCGAGCGTTCCGGACAGCAGCATGTCACTGGCCTTTTCCGGGAACGACATCACGACGCGCAGATGCGAATTGGGGTCCGCGGTCACGCCTTCGAGCGTCTGCTGTCCCGCACCGCGGCCGCCGCCGCCAAATCCGCCTCCACCGCCGGGACCGCCACGACCGCGTCCGCCCCGCGCCACCGCGGTATCGGCGGGCAGCGCGCCGTAGGGCGTGCCGGTGTGCGCCGGATCCCAGGGTGAGAGCTGCACCCGGTTCGGCGCAGCCATCGGCGTGATGTTC
>JBOHRY010000315.1:0-5728 GCA_050732955.1 Gemmatimonadales bacterium
GCGGTCAACCGCGTGCGTAACGACTTCGACCGCACCCCACTTGCCAAGCCGGAGCCCGGCCTGATACTCGGCGATCGAGCCTTCGAGCGGATCGCCGCTGGCGAACCACCAATCGTCGCGCGGAAGCGCTATTGCAGCGGCAAATGCGGCGAGTTGCGCGATCGCTTCGCGGCGAGTCAGCATGCGCCCGGTTCTCCGGGGCCCGTCATTGGAAGAGGTTGTCGCAACGCGGCATCGTCAGCGCGCACCGAGCCGAGCGTCGGGGATCGTCGGCTGGAAGAGCTCGATCGGATTCCCCGACGGATCCTCCAGGATGATCTGCTTGCCGCCGACACCGCTGACCATCTCGTTGCGAAAGTGCGCGCCGGACGCTCGCAACTTCGCGATCGTCGCCGCCAGGTCGTCCACCTCGACGGCGAAGCGGTTCCAGCCGCCAGGTTCGGGCTTGGTCCCGTCGGGCATCGATTGGCCGCCGCCGCCCATCGGGTTGGGCGCGCTGAGGACCAGGCGCAATTCGCCGCGCGAGAGCATCGCGAACGGCGGAGCCGGGTGCATGATGAGTTGGAATCCCAGGTGCGTCGTGTAGAACGCGATGGCCGCGTCGACATCGTGGACGATGTAGCGGACTTGTACAGCGGGCATGCGAAATCTCCTTGTCAGTCTCAGCATCACTCTCGCACGATGCAATCTGAGCGACTCTCCGCCGCGATGTCGCTACACCAGCTCATAATTCAGGCTCCACGGATGCTCCATCCCATGCCCGACGGCGGTCGATCCCTCGCCGCGCAGTCCCTTGAGCTCGCCAGTACCGGATCCCGGGACGACCACGTACGACTCCTTCGCCACGCCATTCTCGAATCCGCCGGTGCGCTGAAGCACGAAGCTGCCGGTCTTGCCGCCGATCTGTCCTGTCACGCGCTCGAGGCCGACCAGTGACGCCGAACCATCACTTCGGTACATCATCAGATACTCGACCTTTCCGTCACCGGTGATATCGCCGGTCAACATCTTGGTCACGCTCGCTCGCGTCAACTTCGGCAGGCCGGAACCTTCGCTGTACGGCTTCTCATCCCAGTTCTTGATGGCGAAATGGGCGTTGGCGGTGTGCTTCATCGTGGCACCTCGGCTCGGAGATCGGTGACCTGATTGGAGTTCAGCGTATCAGGATGCAGGGAACTTCAGGCGTCGCGGTCGCCGGACTCCAGGCGTTGCGGTTCGTCGCCCGGCGGGAGCAGGCGACGGAAATTCTGCAGCATGCAATCGATCTAATCGGCCTTTCGCGCGGCGGCAAATTCCAGCGGGTGGCGCGCCGCAAGCCAGGGCATGCCGCGGAAAGAATCCGCAACAACCCACGCGCCGGCCGTCAACACCCACGAGCTGACGAATTCCGTCCACTGCGACGCGTCGGGCCCGGTCACGATAATCGGTACCCACACCAGCACGGTGAAAAGTCCCAGCTGCAGCGCGGCAAGCGTTGCGGCCAGCCGCGGCCAGACGCCGAGAACCAGCGCCACGCCGGCTGCAATGAACGCACCGCCGGTGGCGTACGCCCACGCCAGATGCCACGGAAGCCAGCCGGGCACCAATGACACGGTTCGCTCGAGATAGGTGAAGTGCGCCACGCCGAACGGAATCAGCGCCAGGCCGAAAAGCACTCGCGCGATGCGGATCCCCTCGGCACCGGTGGCGAAGGTGAATGGTCCGCGCCGATCGTCGGCAAACCAGGCGAACAGTAGCCACGAAGCCGCTGCCATCAGCGCAGTGTCGCCGAGCGCCCACCAGCCGTCCGTGACCGCCGGCGCACTGACGATCGGAGAGATTCGGAACACCACGATCCAGCTCAGGAAAACGCCGAGCAGCACGCCGGCGGCAGCGAAGGCGAAGCGTCGCCAGAGCAGCCCGAGTCCGCATCCCAGCGACACGACAGCGGTGAAATACACCAGCCCGGGGCCCAGCCGCGAATGCTCCGGCACACCCGACCAGGTCGGCGTGAAATCGCGCTGCATCAGGCCGACGATCCCCGCGGCGATCATCGTCGCCGCGAAAAATCCGTGGCCCGGGCTCGCAATGCCGAGTCCGCCTCTGCTTATGCCTGTCGATGCGCTGTCATTGACCGGCTGCATCGCCAACCAATACCCTCGGCCAAAGCACGAGGCAAGACACCAGCGCACCGATTCGATGCGGGATTGGTACGAGTCGCGTTAGCTCGCCGATATTACGCCTTCCAGCGGTCGAGCGCCACGATCTGGACCAGGTTGCCGCAGGTATCATCCAGCATCGCGATCGTCGAACCGGTGACCTTGGTGACCGGCATGGTGAACTTCGCGCCAAGCGCCTTCACCCGATCGAACTCCCGCTGCACGTCGTCCACGTAAAACATGGCCGCGGGCTGCCCCTGTTCGAACATCGCCCGCTGGAATGCCTGTGCCGCCGGGTTGGTGTTGGCGGCGAGTTGCAGCTCGGTGCCGTCCGGCTCTTCCGGCGAAGCAACTGTCAGCCAGCGGTACGGCCCCTGACTCACATCGGTCTTCTTTACAAAGCCGAGGACGTCGGTGTAGAAGTTCAGCGCTTTCGCCTGATCGTTCACGTAGATGGTGGTGACCTTGATCTTCATGGAGATTCTCCGCTCACGCGGTGGAGGTTGGATTGGGTGCCGCAATGCCGAACTGCCGGGCATAGTCTGCGTGGAGTCGCTGCCAGCCGAACTTCATCGCCTCGCCGCCGACAATGCGACCGATGGGATGACCGGCGAGGAATCGGTCCAGAACGTCAAAGCAGATCTGCCACCCGGCGGCACCCATCGCGATGTAGCGGCGATCGATGCTGTGCCAGAGCCGGAGCCGCGTGCCGCCGGCGTTCGGCTCCAGTTCCCAGCGCATCTGGTTCTCGCCCCAGGTGTATTCCAGCAGACTCGGCGCCTCGGCCCGGGTGACGTTCGTCTCGGATACTTGTTTCGTGGGAGCGCCAACGGTCTAGAGCTTCGCCGAACCGGTCGCGCCGAGGTTGCGATCGGCGTCGAACGGCGCCCATTCACGCAATTGCGCCGGATCAGTGAGCGCGTCCCACACCATCGCGGGCGGATGACGCAACTCCCGAACGAGCACCAGGGTCCATTGCTCTCCGTCCTTCTGGAGCGTGGCACCGGCGGCAGGACCCGGCGTGTAACGCTCACGGCTGTTCATCGTGACGCTCGTTTCCGGGGCGCTTCTCGTTCCATGCGATCGAGATGGCGCTCGAGCGCGTCGACGCGGGTGGACCAGAAATGCCGGAACGGATTCAGCCAGGCATCGACCTGCGCCAGCGGTTCGGGTTTGATCCGGTAGACGCGCCGTTGCGCGTCCACGCGCACGTCCACAAAGCCGGCCTCCCGCAGCACCCGCAAGTGCTTGGACACCGACGGCTGTGACATCCGGAGCCGGCGCTCGATGGCACCGACGGTGCGTTCCGAGGTGGCCAGCATGGTCAGGATCGACCGGCGGTGCGGGTCGGCGATGACGCTGAAGGCAGATTCCATGGTAGTTATATACTGCTTTGGTAATATACTTGTCAAGGCATGGACGCATCGTCGGCACGCCGGCTCCGGCCTATCGGCATATCGGAATGTCGGCATATCGGCATATCGGCATATCGGCATATCGGCGAACCCGGATCGGACGGCGTCGCGCCGGAGCGGGTTTCAGGGCCCTGCGCGTTACCGGCGGGTCAGCGTCACGCGGGCAAAGGGTCGGCGCACTCCGGCGCTGTCATTGTCCATATGCCACTGCCATGAATCGTTCGCGTGGTCGTAGACGAAGGTGGTGTGGAACCCGGTTGTTTGCGAATAGTGGAATACGAACGGCACCGAGTCGCCGGACACGGCACCGTGTCCGGTGCCTGCCGGGTCGAACGCGGTAGACGCGGTGTTGTCCATCCAGAGGCAGGCGTATTCGCCGGAGCGCGGATCGCGACCAAAGAGGACGACTGCTTCGTATGCCGGCGTTCCGCCGGCGGTGCGTTCGCGCGACACTTCGTGCATCTGCACGTATTCGCGGCCGAGCACCCAGTCGAACGTGACATCGTGGGTGGTGGGTTGGCGCCGAATCGTTCCGCGAAGCACCCAGTGACCAATCAGCCGATCGAAGAGCGAGTCCGGCGGAAAGCTCTGCGCCGGGAGCTGCGCGAGCGCGAGCAATGACAGCAGCGAAAGGCCGGCGATCGTCCTGGTCAATGGATCCTCACTGGATCTGACAAGTGGGCGTCCGTCTCAGGCGCCGAACTGCCGCAGGTGATGGTCGAGGTGCTTGTACATCAGGATCCCCCATTCGTCCGGCGTCATCGGACCGAAGAAGGCGTGCGGAGCCCTGGTGCACGCCGTCGGGCCGGCCGAAGCGAACTTTGTGACCAGCTGCGTCAGCTTCTCTCGCTCCGACGCGAAATTGCTGTCGGTCGGCGCCCGCAATTCCGGCGCGGTCGGCGAATTCTTTTTCATCGGCTTGTCGTCGCCGAGCGCCAGCGGCTTGACCATCGGGCCCAGGACGCGCCCGATCAGCACGCGTTTGATGTGGCGGTCCCCGGTTGCCGATTCCAGCCCGATGACGCAGTGCGCCATCGCCTGACCGACGTTCATCTTCCCCCAGAGCGGCTGACGATCGGAGGTCAGCGCGGCGATACGGCCCTGGATCTCGGCGGTATCGCTTGTGTGGTACAGCGATTTCATCGGTAATCTCCGCTTGAATCGAACTGTTCACGTTGTTCGCAATGCCCGGCAAATCGGGAATACGGTACTTCCAGTCGCCATGATCCGCCATGACGCACCTATCCGTTGTCACCCCGTGGTATCCAGCACCCTGGCGATCGCAGCAATGGTATTCCAGTTCCGCGTGGTCACCGGAACGCCGAACATCCGGTCGAACGTGCCGAGGTATCCGATGACTTTCATGTGGCGGCGGTACACACCGAACGCAAACCTTCCGTCCGTCGCGAGGATCCTGAGCAGCCATTGGCCCTTGGCGGGCAGGCTCATTGGAACAACCGGAGCGGCTCGAGGCCGTTTCGAGAGAACGCTCACGAACCGGACGACGTCGGGTCGCGGTGGATAATCGTCGTAGTGACGGGCGGACATCAGCCTGGCAATCTCGCCACTCCGGAAGATCACGATCTCGGTTTCGAACGGAAGCCTGGTCGCCAGTTCAGCGCGCAGGCGCGCCTGTGAGATCGCCTTCCGGACGACCATCGTCCCCGCCGCACCGATGTTCACGACATCGAGATGCCTGAGCTGCTCGGCGAGCGCCGTCGGCCGAAAGGTCCGATGACCACCGACATTGACGCCTCTGAGCAGCACGACGAGCGCCAGGCGTTTTCTCCGGTTGACGAGTTTGCGACGCCGGGTCAGTGCATGCCGGCGGGCGCCAGGGCCTGCTGCATGGCCAGACGCACGAACACCCGCGACTCATGCGGCATGGCCTCGCGCAACGCCGCCTTCCCGGCGTCGCCGCCGATCCGCGCCAGCACCCGCACCGCGGCGGCCGCGAAGAGTGGGTCATAGTCGCCGATCAGCCGCTTCGACACCGCGCTCGCCCGTGCGCTGTCGCCGGTGGCGGCCAATGAGTTGAGCGCGGTGATGCGCAGGTTCCGGTCTTCGACCGTCGCCGTCAACCGTTCGAGCGCGTCCTCGGCCAGCGCGTCGTGCATCGTCCCCAGCAGCCTTGCCGCCGTCGCGCGCATGAACTGCGTGTGATCGCTCCCGCTC
>JBOHRY010000316.1:0-3984 GCA_050732955.1 Gemmatimonadales bacterium
CTCTAGTTCCCTATGGGATCATCCATGATTCGTGGCGTTACCAGGATGATCAAGTCCTGTCGATGTTCGGAGTTCGTCGTGTAGGAGAACAGGTTTCCCAGGAACGGCAGCCGGCCGAGGAGGGGAATGCCGCTGCGGTTCTTGGTCACGGTGGTGACGGTCAAGCCGCCGATGACGGCGACTTCGCCGTCGTTGACCAGCAGTTTGGTGATGCCGTGCTGAATCGGGATGTTGAACCCGAGGTCCACCGACGCGAGCAGCTGGATGGACGAACGCTCGACATCGAGATCCATGAGGATCTGGCGATTGGCCGTGACGTGCGGCGTGGCGCGCAGCTTGATGCCGGTCTCCTTGAACTGGACCGTCGCGCGTGGCGCCTGGTTGGCCTGCCCGAACGATGACGCGTCGATGATGCGCACGGGAGTCTGCTCACCGGAGATCAGCTGCGCCTCGCGATTGTCGAGCACGTGCACGATCGGCTGCGCCTCGACGTCGGTCAACTGCACCTGGTCGAGGGCGCTGAGCCACGAGGTGATCGAGAACCCGCCGATCGCCGTGGAGAAGATCAGGTCGAGCGCCGATCCGGAGATGACGCCCTGCGCGTTGGACACCGCGGCGACGCTGTTTCCGCCCAGATTGACGACATTCTGGTTGGGGTTGAACGGCTGCCCGGTGGTCGGGTCGGTGCGCTGCACGATGCTGTTGAAGAACTGATTGGCCGACCCGATGTCGTACTTGACGCCGAGCTGTTGCAGATCGGTCCGGTCCACGAAGACCAGCTTGGCCTGGATGGCGATCGTCGGCGTCTTGAGATCGAGACCCTCGACGAATTCCCGGATCGCGTCGATCCGTGTGCGGGTGTCAACCAGGATCAACGAGTTGGTCGAGGTATCCGCCGTGACCGATCCACGGTTCTTCGTCATCATGAGCTTGATGTTGTTCGCCATCTCGGCGGCCTTGGCATAGTTGAGCCGGACCACCGCCTGCGTCAGCACCTCGATCGAATCGAGCTTGGAGAGTTCTCCGGGCGAATCGACCCGGATGATGTCTCCCGCCATGACGGTGGCGGAGAGACCCTGCTGTGCCAGCAACGCCTGGAAGATCTCGCCCCACGTCTTGTTCTTGATCGTCATCGACACGGTGCCGCTGACCGACTTGCCCGGCACGATCGACCGGCCGCTCCGCACGGCGAGCTGGTTGAGCGCGTCCTCGATCGGCGTCTTGTCCCAGGTCACGTCAAAGCGTGAGGTATCCTGCTGCGCCAGGCGGTCGAAGCCGGTGACGATCGGCTCGGGCTCGCTGCGGATCACCGGCGGGCGTTCGTCGGCGGGAACGCCGGCCAGATGCGGTGCGCCCGAGGGCGACGTACCGGCGTCCCAACCGGTGAACGCCTGGTCGGCGAACGACACGGTCACGCCGCCGTCGAACCCCTGTTCGACCTTGTAGTCGGGGAGCCGGTCGAACTCGACCACGACGCGCACGACATTGGCCTTGTACTGATTGACCCGGATGTCGGACACGATCCCGCGATGCTGCCCGTCATACGACGCGAAGTCGCCCTTGACCGCGGGCTCGAAATCGAGCACCAGGCGATCGGGGTTCTGCAGCCGGGACTGGTGCACGCTGACGCCGCGATCGACGGCAATCGCGAGCTTGGCGGTTCCGCCGCTGCTCGACAGCGAGAGGGAACTGACTTGTCCCTCCGGCCGGTTGCCGGCGGCGTGGAAACCCACGCCAAGAAGCATGGGCAGGAGAGCCCACGAGAGGGATCGCAGCTTCATGGTGTTCCGTCCTCCGGTTTGCGGAGTGCATAGGACTGGTCGCGCGCGGTACCGAAGTCGTCCTCGCGCAGTTTGACGATGTTGCGGCCAACGCTGACAACCGAGATCCGGCCGATCCGCTGGCCGGGCGCTACCGTGTAGCGGTGATCATTGCCGATGTCGCGGAAGGTCGCGATGCTGCCGGACGGATCGCGATCATCATAGAGTATCGCCACGAGTCTGAGATCGGCGAGCTCGGGGCCGCGCTCCACCTGGATCACGATCGGAAGGAACGGATCGCGGTGGCTGCCTTCGTAGGTGTATGTCTCGCGCACCAGCGGGCGTTGTCCCGCCATCGCCGCGGTGTCGATCGGCGCGTGGGCCAGGACGACGACCGCCGGCTTGGGGGCAGCGCGCCGTGCCGCAGCCGCCTTGAGCACCGAGTCCGCCGCCACCGAATCGGCCGCTGCCTTCGCCGCCGCCCCGCCGCCGCCGCAGGCCAGCACCAGCACGAGTGACGGTACCAGCAGGATCATCCTATTTGGCATGCGTCGAATCCTCGGCCGCCTTCGCCGACTTGACGTAGGTGCGAACCGTGAAGTGGGCCTCCAGCATGGCGGTGGAGTCGCCAAATGCCCGACCCTGAGCCTGGCTTGCTGGACCGATCTTGAGATCGCCGGGCACCATGATGCGCCGGAGCGAAGCGATGTCGGTCAGCAACTCGGCGACCTGGTCGTAATGGCCCACCACCACGAAATCGTAGCCGTAGGTATCGAACGGAGCGGGACCCGGCAGCGGAGCCTCGGGCCTGAACCCGGTCATCCGTACGCCGCGAACGCGCGAGCGCATGTTGACGTCGTCGAGCATGTTGTTCACTTCGCGCTGCTCGGGCACCAGCGTGCGCAGGAGCGCGAGCGAAGACCGGTAGCCATCCACCCGCTTCTTGACGTCCTCCAGTGATTCCTTGGCCAGGTCGCGCTTGGCGCTGTCGATGCGAATCTGCAGCGACTTGAGCGAATCAGTCAGCGTATCGGCGCGCGCCATCTCGGGCTTGATGCCCGGGAGGCCCAGCAACTTGATCCCGTCGCCGGTGTACGACGCATACGCGAGCAGCAGCGCGATCAGCGTCAGGACGATCGGCATCGCCTTGGGGTTGTCGCCCATGGTTACCTCACCACCGATTCGAGAATCGGCACGGTCTGGATTTGGCTCGAGTCGGCGCGGGTGAACGTCGCCTGGACCACGAACGACACGATCGGCCGGTTGTGGTCGATGATCGTCTCGGTGCGCACCGGCGTGACGTTGGCGAGCCAGTGGCTGTCGCCGAGACGGCGCAGGAACGCGGTGTAGTTCTGCAGGTCGTTGGTCTCGCCGGTGATGACCACGGTCACTGGCGCCGCCACCGAGCTGTCGGAGACGGTGCTCTGGTTCGCGACCGGCACTGCGGGCACGATGCTGGTGAGCCAGGTGAAATCGGGAACGCTGGCGGCGATCTCGTCGAGCATGTGCGGCCAGATGTAACGGTCCTGATCGACGGTGGAGATGGTGCCGATCTGGGCCAGCAGCGAATCGCGGATCCTTTCCTCGTGGCGCTTGGCCGCCACGAAGGTGTGCACCGTCTGGTACTCGCTCAGCGCGTGCTGCATCTGCGGCTCGAGTGCGGCGAGCCGCGAATGGGCACGGGCGGCCAGTACCCCGATCACGATGATCGCGATCAGCCAGGTCCCGCCGGCGAGTACCAGCCCGGGTTCCCGGATCTTCTGGCCCAGGCCGCGCAGGCGTTCCCGCACGACCGCGAATCCGTCGCCGCGAGCGGCCTGCCGCTTGGCTCCGGGCTTCAGGTTGATGGTGATCATGGCGTCGGGCTCCTCATGCGGCCGACCGCAGCGCGAGACCCACGGGCAGCATCAGCAGCGGCGACACTTCGTCGACGTTGATGCCGTCGAACGCGCCCGGCGCGACGTCGAGTCGCTCGACCGCGTGCGCCTGGGTGACGGGAACCCGGAGCCGGTCCGAAAGCACGCCGGCCAGGCCGGGGACTCGCGAACCGCCACCGGTGAGATACAGCCGGGACAACGAACCGACCGGCCGGTTGGATGTCTGCAGGAATGCCGCGGCGCGCTCGATGCCGAGCGCCAGTTCCTCGCCGCGTGACGCGACGTGCGGTGCCAGTGCCGGATCGGGATCGCTGCCGCGCACCACCCGGTCGGCGGCTTCCGCCGCC
>JBOHRY010000317.1:0-3697 GCA_050732955.1 Gemmatimonadales bacterium
GATCCAAACATCCTCAGCGGTGTTCCGGTGTTCGTCGGAACCCGAGTGCCCGCGCAGTCGCTCTTTGACTACCTCGAGGGCGGCGAAACTCTCGACGAGTTCCTGCGGCAATTCCCCTCGGTGACCCGCGAGCAAGCGGTGGCGGCGCTGGATCTGGCTCGCGATTCGGTGCTGGCGATAGAGCGCTAGCCGAGCTGACCCGGAGCTAGCCCCAGGAGAACCCCCGCCGGGCTCCGGGCTCTGGGCCGGCTCTGGGCTCTGGGCTCCTGGCTCCGGGCTTGCTCCGGGCTCCAACCTCCTGGCTCCCTCCAGCCTCCATCCTCCGGGCTAAGTCTCTGTTTCACAAGCTCTTGTGCCCCTGCACCTATTGACACTTCTCACTCCCCTCGCCAACTTGCCAGCGGGCGTCTTGCGCTCACCCCGCTCCCAAGGTCCTCTTGCGCCTCAACGTCGATCCCTCCCGATGCGTCGCTTGCATGGCGTGTGTTCGCGTCTGTCCCACCGATGCGATCGCGCTGCCGCCGGAGGCTCGCGTCGTCGAGATCGTCGAGGACGACTGCATTCGCTGTGGTGAATGCCTCCCCGCGTGTCCGCACGACGCCATCACTGCGACCGGTGCGGTGGACGAAGCGCTGGCGATCGTCGAGGCAGGACACGGCGCCCTGATCCTCGCGCCCGAGGCGGTGGCGCATTTTCATCCAGCGACCCCGGAACAGCTGGTCAACGCCTGCTACGAAGCCGGCTTCCGCCTCGTCTCCCGCGGCATCATCGGCGACGAACTGGTGGCGCAGGAATACCTCAGGTTGTGGGAAGAACCCGACTGGGGAACCCTGGTCCGGTCCACCGATCCGGTCGTCGTGGGCGCCATCACCGCACACTATCCCGAGCTGGTCCCCTATCTCGCGCCGATCACCACGCCGAGTGCCGCCGAGGCGCGATTCCTGCGGATGACGCATGGCGATTCGCTCCCGGTCGTTTACGCCGGAGTAAGCGCCGCGGCAAGTGTCAAGGAACTTGACGCTACGCTGACGTTCCGGGACTTGGAACAGCTCTTTGCATTGCGGGAGGTTCGGCCTGAAACGCTGCCGAAAACCTATTCCCGCCTCCCCCTGGAAAACCGGCGCCACGCGTCGGTGGCGGGTGGACTGGCGCTGGAAATGGTGGTCGGCGGTTCGACCAGGGGTCGCCGGATGCTCACCGTCCGCGGCCTCGAGTCGTTGCCCGCGTTGGCGCGTGCCGTGGGGCACGACCACATCGACCTGGGTTTTGTCGACCTGCTCTCGCACCCCGGTGCGCTGGGTCATCCGGCGGCGGGTCCGAAGCAGGATCTCTACCGGCGGCGTATGCTGGTGCAGCAGTACGAGCCGTCACGGAGTCGCACTCCGGTGTTGCCGGACGATGCGGGAAGAGTATCGGTCACCGCCGTGTTTCCTTTCGGAGCGGCGGCGACGGTGCCGGACGCGGTGGCGGTGCGGGCGATCCTCGAGGCGATCGGCACCGGACCGAATGGGAAGCCGTGGGATTGCCGCGCGTGCGGCTATCCGTCGTGTCATCGTTTCGCGAGTGCAGCGGCACTCGGGCGGGCGTCGCTTCGGCAGTGCGTACCGTGGTTGAGCAAGCGGGCCGACGACGCGTCGCGTGACGCGAGCACGGATGCGCTGACCGGGTTGGCGAGTTACCGCTCGCTGCAGCAGCGGTTGTCGCACGAGATGGAGCGGAGCAAGCGCAGCGGCGATTCGTTCGCGGTGCTCTTCCTCGATCTCGACCGGTTGAAGGAGCTCAACGACCGCTACGGGCACGAGCGCGGCAACATGGTGCTCCGCGTGGTGGCCGACGAGATGCGGAAGACGATCCGCGCCACCGACATGGCGGCGCGTTACGGTGGCGACGAATTCGTGGCGCTGTTGACCCGGACCGACCGGGCCGGTGCTCTCCGGGTGGCCGACGCGGTGCGTGATGGAGTGGAGCAGGCGGGACGGAAGCTCGGCTTCCTCGCGGGGCAGATCACGGTGAGCATCGGCGTGGCGGAGTTCGATCCGAGTTCGCCGAGCGAGGGCGCGCTGCTGGAGCAGGCGGATCGGGCGCTGTATCTCGCGAAGGCGGCGGGGCGGAATAACATTGCGTAGGGCGGCAGGGCGGCAGGGCGGCAGGGCGGCAGGGCGTGAGGATGGGTGATGCGTCGTTGCATTGGGCTTCGGTGTTACGGCTCTTGACTAGAGGTAATTCGTGACCGCATCGCCGCATTTCTTTGATTCGTCGTCGCAGCGGCCCGGTGGGGCGCCGGTTGATCCGGCGGCCGATCCGTGGGGGGTCAGGAAGGCCGAGAACCTGCTCACGTCGCTCGAGGGGATTCTCTCGGCGCGGGTGGTGACGACGCCGCTCGGCGAGGTGAGCGAGATCCACGTCCTGGCCAACGCCGGTCAGCACGCGAAGCAGGTGGTGCGGAATGTCGAGTCGGCGTTGCTGGCGCATCTCGGCCTCAAGATCGATCACCGCAAGATTTCGGTGGCGGCGACGGCCGACGTGAAGCCGTTGCAGGCGCTCGATCTCGGTGCGGTGCGCGACCGGGCGGCGCAGCGGGTGGTGCTCTTCGAGGATCTGTCGATGGCGACGGTGCCGCGGCAGCGGCGGTTGACCGCGACCGTCACGCTGATGTGCGAGGGGCGGACCGAGACGGTGACCGAAGAGGGGCCCGACACGCAGCGGAACCGCATGGAGACGGCGGCGCGCGCGGCGGTGATCGCGCTGGGCCGGCTCTTCGACGCGCAGTCGCTGGCGCTGGAGGGTGCGCAGGCGGTGGAGTTGTTCGACCGGAGCTTCGCGCTGGTGGGCGTGCTGGCGCAGGGCGCGCGCGACTCGCGTTTGCTGATGGGGACGGCCGAGGTGCGGGAGAGTGTCGAGCACGCGGCGGTGTATGCGGTGCTGGATGCGACCAATCGGTGGTCGGTGGCGCATAAGCCGAGGGTATGAGGGCGGCAGGGCGGCAGGGCGTGAAGGTGGTGAGGTTGTCATCCCGAGCGGAGCAATCGCGGAGCGATTGCGCAGTCGAGGGATCTGGCAGCTGATGTGACGAGGAAACCTGGCCATCGAGTGGCCTGAAGGATTGCAGTAGCGTTGGCCCGTGAGTGGGCGACGGACATTCAGCGCGAAAGGAAAAATCGGGGGGAGATCCCAGAGATCCGGCATTGAGCGGAGTGAGCGGCTAAAACAGCGGAGCGTCCGGTGAACCATAGCGGGGTTCGCCACTCGTCGTAGGACCTTTGTAGTAAGACGGGAGGTGACGCAAATGCTAGAGTGGCTGGCCGCAGCCCTTGACTTTGTTCAGGGCTTGTTCAACGCGGAATCGCAGAGCTGGGGTTAAGGCTTGATCAATGGATTTCCCTCCATTCTAGACATGTCGACCGACAAAGCTGTACGTGCATACGTCACAAGCGTCGCACTCGGCGCGGCGGTAGTGCTCGGCGCGACACGGGCACTTCCGACGGTTCCGTTCGACGCTTGGGCTATGGCGAGTTTCTTGTTGGTCGGTTGTTTGCTGGAGCTTTCACGTACGACCGGGAAGTCTGGCGGCTTGACGGGCTCGCTCGTTTTTATCTTTCACCTAGCTGTTGGCTTAGTTCTAGGGACGTTTTGGGGCGCCGTAACGGCAGGGCTGGCGGGCGCGATTTCGCAGACGTACCAGCGTAACGCCCCGCTG
>JBOHRY010000318.1:0-3257 GCA_050732955.1 Gemmatimonadales bacterium
TGGGGAGAATACGCCCAACACGACGGCCTCCGGCTGGTGCGAGACAATCCTGCTCAGGTTCTCGCCGCCGCCGATGCCGTCATCGCCAAATCTGGAACGACGACGCTCCAGGCGGCGCTGGCCGACGTGCCCATGGTCGTGGCCTATTCCATCAACGCGCTTTCGGCCGGGCTGATGCGCCGTCTGGTGACGACACGCTGGTTCGCCCTGCCCAACCTGATCGCGGGATGCGAAATCGTCCCCGAACTGCTGCAGGACCGGTTGACGGTCAGCGCCTTGGTGGCCGCCGTCACACCGCTGCTCGATCCGGCATCGCCCGCCGCCCGTCGCCAGCGCGATGGCCTGGCCGAGGTCCGCCGACGACTCGGCGGTCCCGGTGCCAGCGAACGGGTGGCGCAACTGGCCGGGGAGCTGCTTGCCGCGTGAAACTTCGGGTCTCGCCGGGAGTGGTGCGGCTCCTCTCGCCGGCATTCATCGATCCGCTGGCGCGGTCATGGCGATTTCGCCTGCGCAATCAGCACCACTGGCAGCGCCTCATCGATGCGCGTGAACCGTTCATCTTCCTGCTCTGGCACGAAGCGCTGTTGCCGCTGCTCTGGCGCCACCGTCGCCAGCAGATCGCCATCCTGGTGAGCGAGGCACGCGAAGGCCAGTACCTGGCCGACTACGCCCAGCGGATCGGCTATCACCTGGTCCCGGGCTCGTCGACGCGTGGTGGTGCGCGGGCACTTCTCGCGGCGATCCGGGCGCTCGGCGATGGCTGTACCGTGGCGATCACGCCGGATGGTCCTCGCGGACCGCGCCGCGACGTCAAACCCGGTGTGGTGCATGCCGCGCAACGCGCCGGCGCCATGATCCTGCCCTTGCATGCCACGGCGCCATCTGCGTGGCGGCTCAATTCCTGGGATCGGCTCCTGGTACCCAAGCCGTTTGCCGAGGTTGATGTCGCCTACGGTGAGCCATTCGCTGTCGCGCCGGGAATCGCGGGGCTCGACGCGGGACGCTCCCAGTGTGCCGCCGCGCTCCATTGTGTCGAACGCGAACTGGCGCGTTCATGACCCGGCGCCGCGGCGACGCGCATCGCGTCATGCGCTGGCTCTGGACCAGTCGGCGGATCGACGCACGGCTGGCCCGGGCCGCGTTGCTGCCTGCGAGTGCCCTCTGGCGAACGGCGATGGCGGTGCGGGGCACCGCGTACCGCCGCGGCTGGAGCGCTACCCGAAGCTTGCCGCTGCCAACAGTCGCGATCGGCAACCTCAGTGTCGGCGGGTCGGGAAAGACGCCGCTGGCTGCATGGATCGCCGGTCGTTACGCCGCCCGCGGCTGCCGGCCGGGCATACTCCTTCGGGGAGTCGGCGGCGACGAGGCGCTCGTGCATCGGGAACTGGTTCCTGATGCCGTCGTGATCGAAGATCCGGATCGCGTCGCCGCGGCCGTGCGGGCGGTGGCCCAGGGGGCCAGGGTGCTCGTTCTCGACGACGCGTACCAGCGACTCGACGTGGCCCGTGACTTGAACGTCTGTCTCGTGAGCGCCGAGTCGTCGCAGGCGGTTCGATGGCCGCTGCCCGCGGGTCCCTGGCGCGAAGGGTTACCGGCACTGGCCCGGGCTGACGTGATCATCGTGACTCGCAAACGGGCGGACGCGGAGACTGCTCATCGGCTGGCGTCGCGACTCAAGCATGACGCCGGTCATCCGGTCGCGATCGCGCGGCTCGACCTCTCGGTCTTGCGCGGACTGGTCTCCGGCAGGGAATATCCGGTAGCGACGCTGGCAGGTTCCCGGGTGGTGGCGGCGAGCGCTATTGCGGACCCTGAGGCTTTCGTGGTGCAGATCAAGCGGACTGGCGCGCAGGTCCAGGTCGCGACCTGGAAGGACCACCACCAATTTCGCGACGACGACGTGGCATGGCTTGCGCATGCGGTCCGACGCGCGGATCATGTCGTCGTCACTGCGAAGGACGCGGTCAAGCTGCGCGACCTGTGGCCTGCGAGCGTTCCCGAACCGCTCGTCGCCATGCTCGCGGTGAGCTTTGAAGCAGGTGAAGCCGAATTGTGCGAAGCGCTGGACAGCGTACTCGCGCAGCATTGATGCACTGGGAATCACAGCGGAGGCTCGACCGATGGCAACCAGCAAGACGTTGAGTAACACCCGGACGTACCGCGTTCCGCCGTTGATCAAGCAGGATCGCGACCGACGGTTTGCGTCCGAGGACAACCCGTTCGAGGCGATGATGTCGCGGTTCGACGAAGCCGCGATGCGCCTCAGCCTGGAGCCGGGACTGTACAAGGTCCTCCGTGCTCCGGAGAAGCAGATCATCGTGTCGGTGCCGATTTCGCGCGACAACGGCGAGATCGAGGTGTACACCGGCTTTCGCGTGCTGCACAACACGTCGCGCGGTCCCGCCAAGGGCGGCATCCGCTTCGACAGCGCGGTCTCGCTGGACGAGGTCAAGGCGCTGGCCGCGTGGATGACCTGGAAATGCGCGGTCGTCAACCTGCCGTTCGGCGGAGCGAAGGGTGGCGTCATCTGCGATCCGGCGACCATGTCGGACCGCGAAATGGAGAAGGTCACCCGGCGCTACACCTCGGCGATCATCGATACCCTCGGACCGGAATCCGACGTGCCGGCGCCCGACGTGAACACCAACGAGCGGGTGATGGCCTGGATCATGGATACCTACTCCATGCACAAGCGCCACACCGTGACCGGCGTTGTCACCGGGAAGCCGATTGCCATGGGTGGCTCCCTCGGGAGAAAAGACGCCACGGGCCGCGGCTGCCTCGTCGTCACGCGCTGCGCGCTCGCCAAGAAGAAGATGAAGGCCCGCGGCGCCACGGTTGCGGTGCAGGGCTTCGGCAACGTCGGCTCGACCGCCGCGCGGCTCATGGCCGAAGCCGGGATGAGCGTCGTCGCCGTGAGCGACAAGAGCGGCGGTGTGTACAACGCCAAGGGCCTCGACATCGCCGACTGTCTCAAGTGGACCGGCGCCAAGAAGTTCCTCGATAGCTATCCGAAAGGCGAGCGCGTCACCAACGAGGAACTGCTGGCGCTCAAGTGCGATGTCCTGGTTCCCGCCGCGCTGGAGAACGTCATCACCAGCAAGAACGCGGAACACGTCCAGGCGCGCATCATCTGCGAAGGCGCCAACGGCCCCACCACCGCCCAGGCCGACGCAATCCTCGACCAGCGCGGCGTCTACGTCATTCCGGACATTCTGGCCAACGCCGGCGGCGTGACGGTGTCGTACTTCGAGTGG